>NZ_CDXDFU010000166.1:0-12294 GCF_978017985.1 Schwartzia sp. (in: firmicutes)
AGATTCAGCGGTCAGACTCCCAGACAAAAAACCGTTTTCTTCTGTTTTTGCTTCATATATAAATTCCAAAAAATATTCATTCCCTCATCAAAATGTTTTTATTGCAATTTTCCCCTGTCGTGAAAGAGCGTCCATTGCCTGTTCCATAGTCTGCATTCCGAACTCAGCCCCTGCCATCATCACGGAGGCAAACTGCTGAACTTTTCCGCTTCGTATCAAACTCCGCACCGCGGAAGTTGCCGTAAGCACCTCCGATGCCGCTGCCCGGCCGCCGCCCTTCGAAGGTACAAGCTGCTGGGTGATAACAGCCTCCAGCACCATAGACAGCTGCATTCTTATTTCCTCCTGCTGCTCCGCAGGGAAAAAGCTGACAAGACGCAGCACAGCTTCTGCAGCCGTATGAGTGTGCAGGCTCGCCAGTACCAAAACGCCCGTTTCCGCCGCATGGAGCGCCGCGGCTGCCGCATTCGCGTCACGCAGCTCCCCCACAAGTAATATATCCGGATTTTCCCGAAGCGAACTTTTCAGCGCGCCCGCAAAGGAAAAGAAATCCTCTCCGTAAGCTCTCTGCTGCACAAGACTTTTATCCGAAACGTGGATAAATTCAACAGGGTCCTCCAACGTCAAAATGTGCTCTGCCCGTGTATGGTTAATCGTATTGATAAACGAAGCAAGAGTCGTTGTCTTTCCGGAACCTGTCGGACCGCACACCAGAATAAGGCCGTTCTTCTTTGAGAGAAGCTTCTGAAACACTGTCGGCGCCCCTATTTCCTCAAGTGTCGGAATGATTTTGGGAATAAGGCGGCACGCAAATGCCAGGCTTCCTCTCTGATAAAAGGCATTAACACGAAATCTTCTTTTACCGAAGGACCACGCAAAATCAAGCTCCTTTTCCTCAAGAAACCGCTTCATCTGCTCTTCGGATACCATTTCCGCCAAAAGCCCGCGCAGAAATGAATCCTCAGGGACAGGCCCCCCGCACCGCCGCAGTACCCCGTTCACACGCAAAAATGACGGCTGTCCTGCCGTCACATGAATATCTGATGCTTCTGTCCTCTCTGCCTCCCTGCAAAGTTCATTCCATGCTTCCCTGTTAAAATCCCCCATGTATCACACGTCCAATCTCGTCCATCGAAGTCTCACCGGCCAGCGCCTTCTGTACTGCGTCAGAAAACAGTGACACAAGCCCCTCTTCCTCCGCCAGCTTTTTCAGCACCCCGCGGTCTGCTCGGTCAACCACAGCTTGTCTTACTGCCGGAGTAATGCGCAAAAGCTCATGCACTGCAATACGTCCCTGATAGCCTGTATGACGGCAGGCCTCGCAGCCCTTTGCCCGCCAGAGTCTGACACCCTGATGAAAAGCTCCTCCAAGAAGTGCCGCCTCACGTGTTCCTTCCATCACCTCAAAGGGCTCCCTGCATTCCGGACATAATCTGCGAACCAGTCTCTGCGCGACAATTCCCAGAAGCGCCGCCGCCAAAAGATATGAAGGAATACCCATATCGAGCAGGCGGAAAACCGCTCCCACAGCGCTGTCAGTATGAAGTGTCGTGAAAAGAAGACGTCCGCCGAGAGCCGCGCGTACTGCCGCTTCTGCCGTTTCCTCGTCACGGATTTCTCCTACCATGCAGACGTCGGGGTCCTGCCTTAAAAGCGCACGCAGCCCCTTCGCAAAGGTCAGCTCCGTTCTTGAATTTATCTGCATCTGATTGATTCCCTGTATCCGGCATTCAACAGGATCTTCAATGGTAACGATATTTCTGCTCTCCGTATTGAGCGCATGAAGCGCCGCATAAAGAGTGGTTGTCTTTCCGCTGTTGACAGGGCCGCACAGTATCAAAAGTCCGTAAGGAACCCCGCACCACTCACGAAACTGCCTTTCATTTTCCGGAAGAAAGCCAAGCTCCTCTATTGTGCGGAACTCCCGCGCTCCCGTCAGAAGACGGAGGACTATGCTTTCGCCCTTAATGACCGGCATTGTCGATACACGTACATCAACCTCAGTCCCCGAACCATTCCATGTAAACCGTCCGTCCTGGGGAATGTAATGCTCCGTGGTTTTCAGCTTTGCCATAACCTTTATACGGGACAGAAGCATGTCCGAAAGCTCGTGAGGAATCTCCGCAGGTGCCGTCTCAAGCACGCCATCCACACGAAACCGCACCCGGAGACCGTTTCCGTTCGGCTCTATATGGATATCACTGGCACGTCTTTCCATCGCTTCACGAAGAATATCGTCCACCAGCGCAACGACGGGGGCCGCCATTCCGTCTGACAGGAAGCTCTCCCTCCCGCCTCTCCTGTTTACGGCAAGGAGAGCCCTTCCTATCAAATCCTTCATTTTATCTTCCATATATAATTGTCCCCTTACGAATCTATTCCAAGTCCGAGGTCATTTCTAAGCTGCACGGCCTCGGCGATATGTCTGTCCTCAATGATATCCGAGCGGTCAAGGTCGGCAATCGTACGCCCCACCTTTATAATGCGGTCATATGAACGTGCCGACAGCTTCATCTTTGAAAAAACCTGCTCCAAAAGCTTCTGTGCTCCATCGGAAAGAGGACATGTTTTCTGCAGCGTCGCATGATTCATCTGCGCGTTGCAGAACGCATTGTACGGAGCCAATCTCTCAAGCTGAATATCCCTTGCTGCCGTCACACGTTTGCGTATTGCTTCCGAGCTCTCAGCTTTCTTCACTGACGTAAGGTCCTTATACTCGACACGGGGTACACGGATATGAATATCTATACGGTCAAGGAGCGGACCTGATATCTTCCTTGTGTAGCGTTTTATTTCATTCGGACTGCACTCGCAAGCACGGTCTTTGTCCCCGGCCCAGCCGCACGGGCACGGATTCATTGCAGCCACAAGTATCATTCTTGACGGAAAGGTAAGCGTCGCATTCACGCGGGCCACCGTAACAATTCCGTCCTCCAGCGGCTGACGGAGAACCTCCAGCACCGATTTGCCGAATTCGGGAAGCTCATCCAGAAAAAGTACCCCATTATGGCTGAGCGTGACCTCTCCCGGACGCGGTACACTGCCTCCTCCGATAATGGCAGCCGACGAAGTCGTATGATGCGGGCTTCTGAAAGGACGCTCGGTTATAAGCCCTCCGTTATTTCGCAAAAGCCCCGCGATACTATATATTTTCGTGACCTCCAAAGCCTCCTGCTTTGTCATTGCAGGAAGTATAGAAGGAAGTCTTCTCGCCAGCATGGTTTTTCCGGCTCCCGGAGCTCCCACCATCAGCACATTATGTCCGCCCGCAGCCGCAATCTCAAGAGCTCGCTTCGCAACGAACTGTCCCTGCACATCTGAAAAATCCTCTGTCCCTCTTCCGGAGTCCGAAACGGACTCCGCCCTTGGAACGGCAGGCTCGCACTCTCCGCGGCCCGTCAGAAAATTAACAAGCTCTGCAAGATTTGCCGGAGCGTAGACCTTCAGCCCATCCACGAGCAGGGCCTCCTCCGCGTTTGCGGGAGAAACAAAAATCGTATCAAGCCCGTTCTCTCTCGCATGGATAGCCATTGGCAAAATTCCGTGAATTGACCGAAGCTCTCCCTCCAAAGAAAGCTCCGCCGCAAAAAGACAGCCCTTCGTCCGTTCCGTCGGCACGATTCCGTGGGCCGCCAGCAGCCCCACCGCAATAGGCAGATCAAGTCCCGAGCTGTCCTTTCTGATATCCGCCGGGGCGAGACTTATAGTCACCTTCTCCGCCCGCATCTGTATTCCCGAATTTTTTATAGCCGTCCGTACGCGTTCCTTTGATTCCTTGACTGCTGTATCCAGCAGCCCAACAACATCAAACTGTGGAAACCCCGCAGAAACATCAACCTCCACATCAATAAGTACGCCGTTTACTCCAAGCGTCGTAGCACCACAGGTTCTCGCAAACAAATATCCCGCCCCCTAAAATTGTGAACACGTCTAACTAAATTCGCCATTTGAAGCAAAATACCTTCTATTTTCTGAAAAAATGCACAAATTTTTGCAAAAGAATGTCCACCTATTGCGGATTTTGTATAGACTATTACAAGTTTACAATGTATAATAGGTCTATGTTACACAAAAATAAACATTTGTACTAAGGGGTGGAACTTTTATGTTCATGGGGAAGAAACTGAAAAGAATTGCAATGGGTCTCACAGCCGTTCTTGCGGCAGGCCTAATTGCAGGGTGCGGCGGTGGATCGTCGTCCAACAAGCAGTCCGCGGAGAAAAAAGAGTACAAAATCGGTATCGTCCAGCTCGTTGAGCACAACGCTCTCGATGCTGCAAACAAAGGCTTCGTAGAAGGCCTCAAGAAACGCGGCTTCGAAGAAGGCAAAAACGTAACAATCGACCGTCAGAATGCTCAGGCAGACCAGTCTAATCTGCAGAACATCGGCCAGCGTTTTGTAATCAACAAGGTTGACCTCATCTGCGCAATCGCTACACCGGCCGCACAGACTGTCGCAAACCTCACAAAGGATATTCCTATCGTCGGAACAGCCATCACCGACTATGTCGGAGCCAAGCTCGCTGCTTCCAACGATGCTCCGAAGGGTAACGTCACAGGCACAAGCGACATGAACCCGATAAAGGAACAGGTCGACCTTCTCATCAAACTTTTCCCGAACGCAAAGACAGTCGGTGTTGTTTACTGCTCCAGCGAGGTAAACTCCGAGGTTCAGGTAAAGGCAATGAAGGAATACGCCGAATCCAAGGGACTCAAGGTCGAGACAGCAACAATTTCCACAGTCAACGACATTCAGCAGGCTGCACAGAGCCTCGTAGGCAAGGTTGATGTATTCTATGAACCGACGGATAACATCATCGCTTCTGCTATGCCGACACTTGTAGCTGTAACTGACCCTGCAAAGAAGGGTATCATCTGCGGCGAGCCTAACATGGTCAAGGCAGGCGGTCTCATCACATACGGTATCGACTATTACAAACTCGGTCTGCAGACAGGCGACATGGCAGCCGATATCCTCGAAGGAAAAGGCAAACCGGCAACAATGCCGATTCAGCTTGCGAAAGACCTCAAGGTATTCGTCAACAAAGCCGATGCAGAACGTCTCGGAGTCAAGATTCCCGAGGACGTCCTCAAAGGCGCGGAAACCTTCTGATTTACCGCAAAACAGTATCCGCCTTCCCTCATCATGTGGGAAGGCGGTCTTTTTAGAAAACTCTTTAGGGGAAATGCAATCTTGGATTTGATAATACCTACTCTGTCACAAGGCCTGTTATGGTCAATACTTGCGCTGGGCGTATATCTCACGTTCCGCGTGCTTGATATCGCCGACCTCACCGTTGAAGGCAGCTTCCCGCTCGGAGCGGCAGTCGCATCGGCGTGTCTTGTCAAAGGCGCAGAGCCGTTCACCGCAATATTTGCCGCTGCAGTCGCGGGCATGCTTGCGGGCGTGGTCACAGGCCTGCTTACAACAAAGCTGAAAATACCTGCGCTCCTCGCCGGCATCCTCACTATGATTGCGCTCTACTCTGTCAACCTGCACGTCATGGGCAAGGCAAACCTCTCCCTGCTGCAGGTAGATACGATTTTCACAAAGTTCGCGTTCTTGTCGGGAGACCGTCAGCTTGTAGTCCTCATTGTGGGCTCATTGGCAACGCTTTTCCTCTGCCTTCTCTGCTACTGGTTCTTTGGCACGGAAATCGGCGCTGCCATCCGAGCTACAGGCTTTAATCAGCACATGATACGCGCAAACGGAGTCAACACGGATATCACCATTATCCTCGGGCTCCTTATCTCCAACGCCTTTGTTGCCATCTGCGGCGCGCTTATCGCCCAGAGCAACGGCTTCGCTGATGTGGGCATGGGCGTCGGTACTATCGTTATAGGTCTCGCCTCGGTCATTATCGGTGAGGTTCTTTTCGGAACAAAGAGCTTCTGGCGCTGCCTCATTTCCGTAGTGCTCGGTTCGGTTGTCTACCGTATCGTTATCGCACTGGTGCTTGAACTCGGAATGCCGCCAAACGATCTCAAACTCTTTACGGCTATCCTCGTCGCCATCGCTCTCGGTCTGCCTCTTCTGCAGGCAAAATATAAAGCAAAACAGCGGAAGGAGGCCATGAAGTAATGCTCGACATAGTACACATCGCAAAAACCTTTAACCCCGGTACAATCACCGAAAAAGTCGCGCTTGTCGACGTGTCTCTTCACCTCGACGACGGCGATTTCGTCACGGTCATCGGCGGAAACGGTGCTGGAAAGTCCACCCTCATGAACTCAATAGCCGGCACATTCTCCGTCGACCGCGGAACAATCTCCATAGACGGAGAGAATATAACCTCATGGCCTGAGCACCGCCGCGCAAAATACATCGGCCGCGTATTTCAGGACCCCATGATGGGCACTGCTGCAGGAATGATGATTGAAGAAAATCTCGCTATTGCTTCCCGCCGCGGCAGAACACCCACCCTCCGCTGGAGCGCGCCTGAAAGCAACCGTGCGAAATTCCGCGAGCTTCTCGCTCCGCTGAAGCTTGGCCTTGAAGACCGTCTGGAATCAAAGGTCGGACTTCTTTCGGGCGGGCAGAGGCAGGCTCTCACTCTGCTCATGGCAACAATGGCCAACCCAAAGCTCCTGCTTCTCGACGAGCATACGGCAGCCCTTGACCCGAAGACAGCGGAAAAGGTCCTCGGCATCACCACGGAAATCGTAGGCGAACGCCACCTCACAACCCTCATGATTACACATAATATGCGTGACGCACTGCGCTGCGGAAACCGCCTCATAATGATGTATGACGGCAAAATCCTCATTGACGTAAAGGGCGAGGAAAAGAAAAACCTCACAGTCCCCGACCTTCTCGCCATGTTCGAAAAGGCAGCAGGCAGCGAGCTCACCAGCGACAGCCTGCTTTTGAGCTGAATACCAGATACAAAACGCCCTGCAGAGATTGATTCCCTGCAGGGCGATATTTTTTATGTAATCTATTCACTTCTCAGCGCGTTCAGTCTTTTCAAAAGGCATTCCGTTTCTTCTTTGGATATAATATGCTTCCATCCGGACTCATTTACGGCAGACATAAGAACATCCGCCTTTTCAGCTTTCGGGCCGTCTCCCAGCTGAAGCTCAACCACTGCCTTTTTAAGCTCCTCATATCCCGCGCCCCTGGGCATATTTCCCTTTTCCGGGGAAATGATTCCAAGCCGCATCAAGTCATCGACAGCCTTTTCCATGACAACACGGTAATCCCCATCTCTCGGACCGTCTTTGAAAATTTCATGGTTTGCGATATCTGTCAGCTCGTCCTGATACATAATATCCGTATAGACAGGTGCACGCCAGCAGGGCGCATCCATCATCAACCGCATCATATTTCCCACCGGCTTCTTGCCGTGAGTCTTCGTGAGCCTTGCCTCGCCAGCCGCCGCAAAATACGCGTCGAGCGCCGGCTCCGAAAGCCCTATACAGTCCCGCATAGCCTGACGGATAAGCCCCTCGGCTATGCCAGGCAGATCCTTCTTCAGCTCTCCCGGTGTGATTCCATAGGCGATGACCGCAAAGCGGCTGCTTGCATTCACGATGAAAAGAATCAACTTGCGGAATGCAATATCAAAATTAACCTCCCAGCAAAACGCGGGCTCCTGCTCCGCAGCCTCCGGCAAGGTATCTATCTTTATCTTCTTTCGAAGCTTCTCCGTCAGTCCAAACTCCATATCGCACCTCCATGTTCATCACACGTTCCATGCCTCTGTATCGTTCTTTATGCTCCTACGGAAATACTCAGTATATATTATATTCGCCCTGCATGAAAATTTTCCTGCTTAGCATAAATATATTTTCAAGAGACACATTTATATGAAGCTGCGATAAAAAACTCTTATTTTTTATCCATACGCACCTTAAACAATCCGTCACGATTGCAATAATAATATAATTCCTTTACCCCACCTGCTGTGAACCGCGCCTGGGCGTTTCCTTCCGGGTAGAGCTTTACGAGCTGAATCCTGTCTGTATAAACAGCGGCAATAAAGGAAATATAGTGCTGCTTGGTCATTTCATGATGAATCTGAACAAAGTATTCGTCCTCCACCCGTTCAGCCGTACATTCGTGGCTTCCATCGGATATCTCCGCAACAGACGGCATAAGCTGTACGCCGTGGCAGGAAACAGAAGCCTCACCCATGCCGTACAGAATATTGCCGCAGACCGGACACACATAAAACACAGACTTCGTCATGTTTCCCGCGGCATTATGATTTGTTACGGCAGCGCCCGAAAGAAGCTCCGCCACCGATACCCGCAAAGCCGCAGCCAAAGGCTCCAACAGGGTGATATCCGGATATCCCCTTCCTGTTTCCCATTTTGAGACCGCCTTATCCGATACATTGATACGCTCCGCCAATTCCGCCTGCGTGTAATGATTTTTCTCACGAAGCCGTTTAATGAGTTCACCCGTAACATATTGATTCATAGCCTCTCACCTCCTGCTCTCATGATAGCCCAAACATGACAATTCGTGTACCTACGAACGGTAGAGTCGCCAATAAATCATTGCTTTCCATAATTCCTCTGCGCCGACTCAAATATATTCTATCAACTGTATAGTTCCCTGCAACCAAAAGTGTCGGTAAAGACTGTCATGTTATGCTATAATCTTCTTAAAACGAATCCGTTTATAACGCATTCGTTCAGGTTTTGCCAAAGGCAAAACTTCCTCTGTCAGCGTTTTACCCGAGGACATCAGCTTCGCGTCGCAACGAAGCTGGAGATATGCTCACCGCCTGTTATTTGCCCCAACCCCCGCTTACAGAAATGGTGAGCATATTTTGACGAGTTATATAATCTTAAAATTTTAGTACGATAATCAAAGAGACCTGGCTTGATTGGGATGTCAACCACAATTACTGCCATGCAGAAGGCAATTCCATGATTCCGTGCGCCGCAGAGGTGGCCTTTGTGAGTGAATACGGCAGGAGATTCTTTGATGACAAGCTGGGATACAGTCCCGTACTGAAGAAGTACATTCGAGTCATTGATGAACATCTGTACAACAGTTTAGGGGTTTGAATTAAAGATACCCCGTTCAGCTTTGGCTAAGAATTTTGCTGCCGGAGGTGGCATCATGGAAAAAACATCTTACTGGGCCAAAAATGATTTATCCATGCTGTTCCTGTTATCCATCTTTATGAACGGTTTTGAGACAGGAGGCTATCAGGCCTGCCTTCTTTATGTGGGACAGGAATATGACCTGTCCATCGGCCAGCAGGGAATGCTGGCAGCTGTCCAGCTTTTCGCCACCATGATTGCGCCCCTGCTTTTGGGAGCGCTGGCAGATAAAATCGGCAAAAAAATTATGCTGGTAATCTTCACCGCCTGCCGGGCATTATCAGCGGTCATTATCCTTTTTGCCTCCGGCTCCATGATTTTTGCAGCAGGAATTTTCGTTCTGGGCTTTGCCTGCAGTATTGTGCAGTACGTGGCCATTGCGGGAATGCAGGACACATATCCGCAAACACGCAACAAGCGGATGGGATACATCACTGCTATGTTTGCCCTTGGCGCCGTCATTGCTCCGCTGATAGTGGGACTCTCCCTTGCAACTCCCTGGGGCTGGCGCTCCTTCTTCGTGCTGAGCGCCCTTATCTTTCTGATTTTGACCATCTGTCTGTCAAGAACGGATTTTGCGCCCCGCGAAGATGTGAACCCTGAGGAGCTTGTCAATGCAGAAGGCGGTATTTATATCAAGGGCGCAGCCTTCCTGTGTGCCATTATGTTCATCTACGTGGGCGTGGAAAACGGCTTCTGCTTCTTCCTGAACAGCTTCATGGCAGACACCCTTGGTTCCCCCCGTGGATATCTGGCTCTTTCCCTGTTCTGGCTGGCCATGATTCCTTCCCGCTTCCTCTGCGGCATCTTTGCCGAACACCGCAGCAGCCTCATATACATCGCGCCCCTGGGGGCGGCAGTGATGCTGGCGCTGCTGACCTTTTTGACTCAGGAAATCCTTATCTTTGCTGCCGTTTTTGTCTTTGGCTTCTTCTGCGGCGCCGTCTACCCCAATGTGCTGACATATGTAGCAGATTTTGCAGGAGGACGCACTGCCACCGTTACCGCCGCCATCACCGCAGCCACAGGCATAGGTGCCACTGTCATCTCCGCCTCCTTCGGCTTTCTGCACGAGCAGTTCGGCTTTGGTGGAGCTTTTCTGGTGCTGGCCGCCCTGCTGGGAGCAGATGTTTTAATCGCAGCCATGGTGCCACGGCTGCGCCGCTGAAATACGCACCTTCGTCGGCACAATAACAGCTTTATCCGCAAAGAAAATCATCAGCCATATCTGTCATAGTGTGATATACTTTTCATGATAAATTCAAATATAACCGCAAAGAGGTACTGCGCTATGAAATCCCTGGTTTTATCTGCAATACAAAAATATGTTTCTTCACGCGGCAGCTTCCGTTTTTGGAGGCGTGTTATTTTTTGTGTTTTCTTTGCGGTTTCACTGATTCACTGCCCCATTGCCGCATCAGTCCCATCGGAAAACGCGTCTGATTCGGCTCAGATCAATAACATATACAAAGAAAAAAAGGTCCGTGTGGGTTATTTTCACAGCATCAATTTTTCCGAAGGAATGAGCGACACCGCAGTCAAATCAGGTTTGGCATACGATTACCTTCAGAGAGTTTCCTATTACACCAACTGGAACTATGAGTATGTATACGGCGGCTGGTCTGATATACTGCAAATGCTCTATTCCGGCGAGATTGATGTCATGGCAGGGGTATCGAAGACCCCTGAACGTCTTGATAAGGTTTTGTTCCCGGATTATTCCATGGGTGCGGAAAACTATTACATCTACGCCAACGTGGACCATCCCTTAAGCTCCCAGGGGATTTCCTCAATTGCAGGGTGTACTGTAAGCGTGAATAAAGACAGCATCATGGAAGGTCTTCTTATTGACTGGAACAAGTCCGGAAACCGTCAGATTAACATCGTAACCTACAGCGGCACCACTGCCCGCTACGAAGATTTTAACGCAAAAAAAGTTGACGCCACCGTAGACACGGATAACGCCATTCCATCTGAAAGCCGTATGATTCCGATTGCCCGAATCGGCCAGTCGGAGTATTATCTCGCCGTAAACAAAAACAGACCTGATTTATTGGAAGAGTTAAATACTGCCCTTGATAAACTGACATCCACCACGCCTTATTTCACAAAGACACTTGCCAACAATTACTTTTCCAATTTATCAGTCAGTGCCAATCTTTCTCCTGATGAGCTCAAATGGCTCACCGACCATCCGAATATCACCATAGGCTATCTGGACGATTATCTTCCTCTGTGCGATACCGATAAGAACGGAAAACCCACAGGCTGTATGACGGATATTATCAATGAAATGCTGCAGGAGCTTAAAATACAGGATAAGGTCAATTTGACGTATGTACCCTATGCTTCTTACAGCAATCTGCTTTCCGACCTCCGGCTGGGAGCAATCGATGTGGCATTTCCTATCAACAACGATGTTGCCCTCGCCGAAAAAAACAACATTTATCTCACTAATGAAATCATTTCCACGCCCATGTATTTAATCTACTACGGTGAATTTTCCCCTGCAAAGGGCCGTTATATCGCTGCAAAAAGAGGAAATTCCATAGCCGATATTTACATCAGAAACAACTTTCCCGACGCAGAGGCTGTATACTACGACAAGATAACGGATATGCTTGATGCTGTAGCGGCGCAGAAGGTAGACGGCTGTATTCTGAACGTATTCAGAAAAGATGCCTATCTTCTCCGTTCCTCATATCAGGAACTGAAGGCAATGCCGCTGAAAGCACGCGCCCACCGCAGTTTTGCAGTAAGACACGGAAATACGGAGCTTTTGTCGATTCTGAACCGCGGAATCACCGTTATCCCCAGCGAGTTTGTTTTAACAGCCACCAGTTCATACACCAGTCAGATGAACGTCCTTACCTTTAAGGATTATCTTTTGCGTCACATTACCACAGTCATGACCGTTTCAGGCTGCATTATCGCAATCTTCAGTGTGCTTACGGCTTACAGCTTCATTATGCGCAGGACCCGCAAGAGAATAGAGTACATCGCGCACCACGACAGCCTTACGGGGCTTTTTAACCGCCTCAGCTTTAATGAGGACCTGAATAAATTGGAGAAAAAAAGGTCCACCGGCGACATCATAGTCGTCGCCATGGACCTAAATGACCTGAAACGTATAAACGACGGACTGGGCCATGAAGCCGGAGATGAAATCCTGAAAGGTGCCTCCGACTGCATGAAGCGGATACTTGACCGTCACGGAAACGTTTACAGATTAGG
>NZ_CDXDFU010000167.1:0-19311 GCF_978017985.1 Schwartzia sp. (in: firmicutes)
ACCGTATATCAGTGTTGGTAAAGGCGAAAAGAAAATTATTATCATCTAAGCTTTTTATGATATACTAGTTAGCAGGCTAAGTTAAAAGGAGCGTAAAGTAAAAATGGATAGAAATGATTTATGTTGGTGCAGAAGCGGAAAGAAATATAAGCATTGCCATCTGAACTTCGACCAACGTTTAAGCGAAATAAAATTTGATTTTTTCAAGGGACAGGTACGCCCGCCTCACAAAATAATCAATAATCAGAAGGATATCGAGGGAATCAGAAAGAGCGGTGTAATCAATGACGGCGTTCTTGATCTGATGGAAACTTTGATTCGTCCGGGCATTGATACGGAGACACTGGACAAGGCTGCAGGTGAGTATATCACATCTCACGGTGGTATTCCGGCGTGTCTCAACTATGCGGGCTTCCCTAAAAAAGTATGTATCTCAATAAATGAAGTGGTCTGCCACGGTATTGCTTCGCCTACCACAATCCTTAAAGAGGGCGACATTGTAAACGTAGATACTACAACGATTCTTGACGGATATTATGCTGATGCGTCCCGTATGTACCTTGTTGGTGAGGTGTCACCGGCAGCAAAGCGTCTTGTTGAGGTTGCTCGCGAGTGCATGGAGCTCGGCATTGAAGCAGCCAAACCGTGGCATTGGCTCGGTGATATCGGCGCCGCATGCGGAGAGCATGCGCACAAAAACGGATATTCCGTGGTCACGGATTTAGGTGGACACGGTGTCGGCAAGGATTTCCACATGGAACCGTTCGTGCCTCATGTGGGTGAGGCCGGTACGGGAATGCTTCTTGTGCCGGGTATGGTTCTAACGGTAGAGCCTATGATAAATGAAGGTACATATAAAGTAGTAACAGATAAGAAGGACGGCTGGACTGTGCGTACGAAGGACCGCAAGCTTTCGGCACAGTGGGAAAAGACCATTCTTATCACTGAAACAGGCACGGAGGTATTATCAAGCTGATGCTGACTTTTGAAGAACTCGGAATCCGCGGTGAAGCGGTAAAGCTTCTGAAGCATGCGGGTATCCATGAAGCAACTCCGGTGCAGGAAAAGGCTGTTCCGGTGGTTCGCGGCGGAAACGATGCGATTGTTCAGGCGCCGACGGGCACAGGAAAAACACTTGCGTTCCTGCTTCCTTTGCTGGAGCGTATGAAATCCGGTGTAGATACGGCACAGACTCTCATAGTCACCCCGACACGCGAGCTTACAAGACAGATTGGAAAGGTAGCTCAGACCGTATGTCCTGCATACGATATCCGCTCGCTGGCTTTGTATGGCGGACAGGATATTGAGAAGGAAAAAGAACGTCTCGGACGTCATCCGCAGCTTGTCATAGGCACACCGGGACGTCTTCTTGACCATATAAGAAGAAAGACTCTGCAGCTTTCACAGGCAAACAAGGTCGTTCTTGATGAAGCTGACGAAATGATGAAGTTGGGCTTTCTTGAGGATGTAGAGGTTCTGCTTAAGGCTCTTGCAGCCGACCGTCAGCTGCTGCTCTTTTCAGCGACTATTCCTGACCGCGTCCGCGCGCTGGCTCACCGTTATATGGTACAGCCGCAGGAGATTAAGGTTGAAGCAGATGCGCCGACTCTTGATGCTATTCACCAGACCATAATCGATTCCACAGAGGAAACGAAGCTTGACCAGCTCTGTGAGATTATCAATACACGCCAGCCGTATCTGATGATGGTTTTCTGTATGACAAAGCAGAGAGTTCATCAGGTTATGATGGCGCTTGCTCAGCGCGGATATCTTGTTGATGAGCTTCATGGCGATTTGACTCAGGCACAGCGGAACTTTGTAATGAAAAAATTCCGTTCCGCAGAGCTTCAGATTCTTGTTACCACTGACATTGCCGCACGCGGACTGGATATTGAAGGTGTTACCCATGTGGTAAACTACGACATTCCGCGTTCTACAGAGGATTATATTCACCGAATCGGACGTACGGGACGTGCAGGACGTGAGGGCGAAGCGATTACCTTCGTCAATGCGCGTCAGTATGACAAGCTGCGTGCTATCGAAGCGGGAATACGCAAGCATATCGTAAAACAGCGTTCTACACGCAGCCGTGAGAAAGCGAAGGCGCGTGAGCAGATTGCGGCAAAAATCCGTAAAGAACGTCAGGAAGAAAAGAAAAAGAAAGCAAAACCCCTGAGCAAATATGCAAACCGCAAGGGTGCAGAGCATAAGGGAAGGGATATGCGGAGCCGCAGAAATCCGTCAGCGAGACACGCCAAGCCCGCACAAAAGAAGAGAAGATAAGTTTTTGAGAACCTACGTGAAAATCGTAGGTTCTTTTTTGTTGTAGAAAGTTTTATACAATTGGCAGGAATTTCTTGTTCAACATAGAATATATACAAAAGTTGAAAGAATATTCTTATGTGACCTACAATAATGGCTATGGAGGGGAAATCATGAGCGAAGCGACGAATACTATTGCTATTGTTTGTGGCGGAGGACCGGCACCGGGCATCAACGGCGTTATTGCAGCCGTAACTATCGAGGCGAGAAAGCACGGTTGGGACGTTCTCGGAATGTATGACGGTTTTTCACATCTGGCGAAGCGTGAAAAAGATTACATCAGGCTTCAATATAATGATGTGAGCCGTATCCATCTCACAGGCGGATGTATTCTGCGTATGGCACGGTACAATCCGACAAAGTCAGAAGCAGATTTGGAGGCTGTTGTCGATACACTCGGCGAGCTTGGCGTAACACATCTTGTTACAATCGGCGGTGACGATACGGCATACAGCGCTGCAATGGTATCAGCACATGCTAAAAAAGCAGGCTGGACGCTGAATGTGGTTCATGTACCCAAAACCATAGACAACGATCTTCCGCTCCCCGAAGGTGTGCCGACATTTGGCTTTGAAACAGCCCGTGCCTTCGGAACAACAGAACTTCAAAATCTCATGGAGGATGCAAGAACAACTTCAAACCGTTGGTATTTTGCTATAGCAATGGGCAGGACGGCAGGTCATCTTGCGTTGGGAATGGGACGTTCATCAGGCTCGATTCTTACGGTCATTCCGGAGGAATTCACACAGGAAAAAATTTCCCTGCAGCACCTTATTGATATCGTAACAGGCTCTGTCATGAAGCGGTATAATCAGGGCAAAACATACGGTGTGGCAGTCATTGCCGAGGGCGTCATTGAAAAAATCGCACAGGAGGATTTGGAGAAAATGGGCCCTGTTGCTCTTGATGAGCACGGACATATCCGCTATGCAGAGCTTGATTTCGGAGAGATACTGAAAAAAGCAGTCCTCGCTGAATTGAAAAAATTCGGACGCAAGCCGACTATTGTTGCAAAGGATATTGGATACGAGCTTCGCTGCGCGGCACCTATTGCGTATGATATCGACTATACACGTTCCCTTGGTTATGAAGCAGTTCGTTTCCTCATGCACGGAAAGTCAGGTGCAATGATTTCCATACAAAACGAGCTTGCCGTACCGCTTTATTTCGAAGATATCCGTGACTCGGCAACAGGCCGCACACGCGTGCGCCGTGTGGATGTGGACTCCGTCCATTACCGCATTGCAAGAGGCTTCATGATGCGTCTTGAAAAAGAAGACCTTGAAGATGCTTCACTTGCTTCCGACTATGGAATGAACACAGAAGAATTCAAGAAGAGATACGGTTATCTCTTCCAGTAGAGTTGGACAAAATAAAGGCTGTATGCTATACTATCCCTTGTTTGTGACGCGCTCGTAGTCCAGTGGATAGGACGTTAGCCTCCGGAGCTGAAAGCGGCGGTTCGACTCCGCCCGAGCGCACCATGGAAAATCAGGCTGCACATGAGATGTTATTTCATGTGCAGCTTTTTCTATTTTATGGTAGGTTATCTGTGTTTCAAAATTGACTTTGAACGTGTAGTCAACTATAATTATGAGGTTAACACAATGCAGAAAACCAAACTTTTTGGGGGTTGATGAGTTTGAAGTATATGACCGGTAATGAGCTCCGCGAAGCGTATTTGAAGTTTTTCGCGGAAAAGAAAGGACATCTCCGCATGGAGAGTTTTTCTTTGATTCCTGATAATGATCCGACGCTTCTTTTGATTGGTGCGGGTATGGCACCGTTGAAGCCGTTTTTCACAGGTAAAATGAAACCGCCCCGTACACGCGTTACGACAAGCCAGCGCTGCGTACGTACAGGCGATATTGAAAACGTCGGGCGTACAGCTCGTCACCAGACATATTTCGAAATGCTTGGTAATTTCTCTTTTGGTGATTATTTCAAGAAAGAGGCTATTCCCTGGGCATGGGAGTTCCTTACAGAGGTTGTAGAGCTTCCGAAGGATAAGCTTTATGCGACGATTTATCCGAAGGACGAAGAAGCTGCAGCTATCTGGCGTGAACAGCCGGGATTTGACCCGACACATATCGTTGCCCTTGAGGATAATTTTTGGGAAATCGGCCCGGGCCCTTGCGGACCTGACTCCGAGATTTATATCGACCTCGGCGAAGAGCGCGGCTGCGGAGAGCCGACCTGCGGTGTAGGCTGTGACTGCGATCGTTACCTTGAAATCTGGAACCTCGTATTTACGCAGTTTGACCGTACAGAGGACGGAAAATATAATCCGCTGGCACATAAAAATATTGATACAGGCTGCGGACTTGAGCGTCTTGCTTCCGTAGTTCAGGGCAAGCCCTCGAACTTCGAAACAGATCTCCTGTTCCCGATTATCGAATACGCGGCTGCAAAAGCAGGTGTCGAATACGGAAAGGATGCGGAGACTGATGTTTCCCTGAAGGTCATTGCCGACCATGCACGCAGCATGTCAGTCATGATTATGGATGGAATTCTTCCGTCCAACGAAGGACGCGGCTATGTACTGCGCCGTATCCTGCGCCGTGCCGTACGCCACGGCAGACTTCTCGGTATCAAGGACACATTCCTGCCGGGCGCTGTAGATGCTGTCGTTAAAATTTATCAGGATGCTTCGGACTTCGGAGCTCTTGTTGCTAAACAGGACTATATTAAGAAGGTCATTCTTCTTGAAGAAGAGCGTTTCCATGCAACACTGTCTCAGGGTATGGAGATGCTGAATGACCACATGGAAGCACTGAAAAAAGAAGGAAATAAAGTTCTCAGCGGTGCTGACGCATTCAAGCTTTATGATACCTTCGGATTCCCGTGGGAGCTTACTGATGAGATTCTGCACGAGAACGGTCTTGAGCTGGACGAAAAGGGCTTTGAAGCTGAAATGCAGGCACAGAGGGAACGCGCACGTTCCGCTCGTAAGGCAAACCAGCGTGTTGAGGTTCCTGACCTCAGAGACCGCGTTGACGTTTCCAAGCTCCGTGTTGACGAAACTGCAACCGAGGCAAAGGTCGTCTGCATCTGGAAGGACGGCGTCCTTGTTGATGAACTCAAGGACGGCGAGGAAGCAGGAATTATTCTTGACGTAACACCGTTCTACGCTGAGGGCGGCGGACAGGTAGGCGACGCAGGACTCTTTATTTCCGAGCTTGGCCGTGTACAGGTTTCCAACGCAAAGAAGCTTCCGGACGGCACAGTTTATCATCTTTCCTACATTGAAGAGGGTATGCTGAAGGTCGGAGATACAGTTAAAATTGAAATTGATGCAGCACGCAAGCTTGCGTCTGCACGCAACCATACTGCAACCCATCTGATGCAGGCAGCACTGAAGCGTGTTGTCGGCAGCCAGGTAAATCAGGCAGGTTCTCTCGTAACACCGGAGCGTCTGCGTTTTGACTTCTCGAATTTCGAGCCGGTTACGGAGCAGCAGCTTGCTGATGTAGAGGAGCTCGTAAACGAAATTATCCTCAAAGGACAGGATGTTGAAATCTCTCACATGAAGCAGGACGAGGCACGCGAAAAGGGTGCAATGGCTCTCTTCAGTGAAAAATACGGTGATATTGTCCGTGTCGTTACGGTCCCGGGCTTCAGCATGGAGCTTTGCGGCGGTTCCCACGTCAAGAACGTCGGACAGATCGGCATGTTCAAAATCATCAGCGAAACGGGTGTCGCTGCAGGTGTACGCCGTATCGAAGCTGTTACGGGTGCTGCGGCTCTTGCCTACGCAAAGAAGAACGAAGCTCTCGTTAATGAGGCCGCTGGCATACTGAAATGTCAGGCAGATGATGTGGTATCTCATATTTCCGCGCTTCTTGACGAGAATAAGGAAATGTCCAAGAAGATTGATGAAGTCCGCAAAATGCAGGAAAAAGAGGATGCTGAGAAGCTCCTTTCCGACGTACAGGAAATCGGCGGAGTTCAGGTTGTAAAGGGCAAAGCTGATGTCGCAGGCATGGATGAGCTTCGTGAAATGGCTGATTTGGCATGCGATAAGCTCGAAAACGGTGTCGTTGTTCTCGGTGCGGCATTTGACGGCAAGGTAAACCTCGTTGTAAAAGCTTCCAAGGAAGCAGTCAAGAAGGGTATTCATGCCGGAAAAATCATCAAAGAAATGGCAGCTGTCGTTGGCGGCGGTGGCGGCGGACGTCCGGATATGGCACAGGCAGGCGGCAAGAATGCCGAAAAGCTGCCTGAGGCAATCGCAAAGGCAGAAGCTGTGATTAAAGAGCAGTTAGGCTAATAAATATGATTTTACAAGACGCGCAGGGGCTCTGCGCGTCTTTTGCAGACTAAAAAACAGAGGTAATACTTTTGGAAGTTGATATCAGCAGGACTGTCAACAGATTTTTGAAATACGGACTTGTGGGACTGATTGCGGGTGCTGTGCTCTGCTCCGGCATAGTATGGTGGTATCAGAGCAGTCACAAGGTTCTTACACTGGTAGACGCAGCGGTAGTGGGCAATGCTGTCGGGGTAAGGACCCGGGCAAACGGCACAATTACCGAAATCCTTGTAAAAGACGGGGAAAGTGTCAAAACAGGACAGTCTTTGGCGAATATTGAAGTCAAGGTCTCGGAAGAGCAGATAAAGCAGCTTGCTCAGTCTGTGGAGCTTGCAAAGCAGAATCTTGCACAGGTAAGACAGGGGACGACTGTTTCACGTCCTGTCGTCATAGAAAGCGGCGGTTCGGCGCAGCAGGCGGCCCAGCTTGAGCGTATGGAGCAGCTTTATGCGATTGGAGCTGTCAGCGCAAGGCAGCTTGAAGAGGCCAGAGCAGAGTACGAAGCAGGGGCTTCTGCGGGAAGTGTCTCTTATCAGACTGTTCATCAGCCTGCAAGCGAGCAGGCAATACGCCAGGCAGAGCTTACGCTGCGACAGGCGGAAGCCGCACTTTTAAAAGCGCAGGAGGCTTCACAGGCAACAGAGATTACTGCGCCTGTTCCCGGGACGGTGTATCTTTCAGAGATGAAAAGCGGAGATGAGGTCCGTGCGGGACAGGTTATTCTCTCGATTGGAAATTCTGAGAGCTTTTGGATAGAAGCTTACGTTGACCCGGCAAAGGGAGAATTGTTCAAATTGGGGCAGTATGTTTCCTATACGGTCGGCGGAAAAACCTTTGACGGAACTATAGCTGACATTGAACAGCCCAAGGGAAAGACGGAAAGCAATGCGGGAACTGAGGGGGTAAATCCGAATGATATCCATGCGGATAAGCTCACCATACGCATAGCGCTGCCGGAAAAGTGGGATGCGGTATTCCGTCCACAGGCAAGAGCTGTTGTAAAAGTTAATTTGTAAGGAAAAAGAGGGCATCACGCATTTGCGTGATGCCCTCTTTTGATGTACGGATAATCAGACGAAATTATGCCGTTTTTAGTTGTTGAGGTCGCACTTAATTTTTACAACAGCACCGTGAAGAACTTTGAATTCAATCTTCATGCCGCTGTCGTCAGCGTAATAAGTGTACTCCTGCATGCCATCATCGGTCTTAAGTTTGTCAGGGTGTCCATAAGCTTCGGTGATAGCACTCTCGGAAGAACCTATTGTTATTCCTGCCGGTGTTGAAATTCCACTGGAGCGGGAAATTTTTATTTCCTCGATTGTACGACGTGTATAATCGTCTAAATCAATCTTGATGCCGTTCTGAAATAAAGCTTCCTCTCCTTGGTCATGGTACGTCGGCTGTCCGAACGCAGCAATGGCTTCATCTATGTTCATGCCCGGCTTAATTCCGCCAAGAGCAATGTCTGTGCTGGGAATTGCTGCAAAACCTGTTGTACCGGCCATCATCAGAAATCCGGTCAAGCATGTTGTCAGCTCTTTGAGCAAAATATTCACTTCCTTTCTTTTTTTGTATAAGTGTATTTCCAGTTATGTATGTATATAATAATCCGAATATATAATTATTGCAAGAAAAATTAGTGGATTTTATATAAAAATAATAAAATGAGACTTATTCATTATGAGTTTTAAAATTCAACTGAATTTTATTCGAATTTATATAGGGCGTTATTAGTGCTTAGTTCCCACTTTAGAAACGGAACATGTATCAACTCAGCATCGGATAAAAAAAGCTGCCGCGCTGGTGCACGGCAGTTTTGTGAGCAGTACTATTCTGATGCAAGTATTTTTTCTTTTAGCTGTTTGTAGCGGCGCGTATAATAGGGGCCGTTCTGTGATTCCCGGTGGTCAAAACCATAAGCACGGCGGCTGACGGCAAGAACAGGGGGGGCCTGAATTCTTTTTGCAACAGCAATTCCGGAGAACTGGTTCCACCAGCGTTCCAAATCATCAATGAAAGCTTTAGGCGTAGGGAACAGTTTTTTTACAAGCCCGTGTTCACAGCCGATTTCGTCTTCCAAGGAGCCTGCCATGTACCATTCGAGTATATCCTCAGGAGCTGCTTTCTTCCATCTTTCAATGAAGGAGCGGAAGAGGTAGTCGTGGTAAGGGTACTGTATCGGGTCGCCTTGTCCTTCATCAATGTTTTGATTTGAAGACAGTTCAGCGCACGGCGGCAGGGTTATAGTTTCTTGCGGAATAACCTCACGGCCGTAGATTGTTTCATTTAAGTATTGTGCAAGACCATATACCTGATATTTCCACAGGTCGGCAAGGGCAGCAAGAAATCCGCTTTGGTCGCCGTAGAGTGTGGAGTAGCCTACAGTTGTTTCGGCTTTGTTGGCGTTGCAGGTAAAACCGCCGCCAAACACAGCAGAAAGGGCAGCCAAAACACGGGCGGAGCGGTCACGGGCCTGAATGTTTTCAGCATTAAAATCCGAAACAGTCCAATGTTCCTGCGTGTTATCGTACAGATTCTGAATCGTTATATCTTCTATCTGTGAGATTGTATGCTCTACAGATTCCTGTATCGGGACTACCGCGTATCTGCAGGACAGGTTCCGGGCGAGACGGTGAGCCAGTCCTTTTGTGGTGTCAGAGTTGAAGCGGCTGGGAAGATTTACAAGCAGGACATTTTCCGGTCCGAGCACCCTGCAGTAAAGCGCCGCAGCAACAGCAGAGTCTATTCCGCCTGAAATGCCTATGACAACTTTCTTCATTCTTATACTGTCGAGAAAATGCCGTATTCCGTAGGTGACGGCTTTATAAATTTCTTCAATCTGGTTTTCGGTGCATGCAGTATCAGTGCTTTTTGTTTCTTCGGCTATAGCTTCCAATTCGACAAAGGAAAGAGCTTCCTCGTATGCGGGGCAGGCATGGGATATCACACCTGTATTGCTGTAGACCGTGCTTGAGCCGTCAAAGGTGTAGATGGTCTTTCCGTTGTTTTGTATGCCCACATTATTGACATAAATCAAAGGTGCTTTTACTTCCTTAGCCTGAGCGGAAAAAACTCTGTTTCGTTTGTTGTTTTTTCCGAGCGTGAAAGGAGAACATGAAATGTTTACGAAAAAATCCGGCTGGTATTTTTCATGGAGGACAGAAAGGGGCGCAAGAGTGTAATCATCACTCCAGCCGTCCTCGCATAAAAGGCAGCCTATGTTGTATTCTTTACCGGATACGTTGATTTTTATCGGGGCGAGAAGCTCCTCTGTGTTTATGTTCAGCTCACGGGAGAGCTTTTCGAGACTGTAAAAATATCTGGTATCGTCGAACTCTCTGTAGTTCGGAAGCAGAGTTTTTATGACAAAAGGATACGGTGCTTTGCCGGAGGGAGGTATCAGCTTTCCGTTCTGCGCGGCAAAAAAAGCATTGTATTTTCGTATACGTCCGTCGTTATTTTTCTTTTCCCTGTCGATTGCAATATTGCCGAAAAGCACGGCAATCCCCTGCGACGCGGCGATTATATCACGTCCGTAGGATTCGCAGTCCTCAAGGAAGGACGGCTGCTCCCATGTATCACCCAAAAGATATCCGGGTACTGCAAGCTCCGGGAAAATAATAACATCCGCATTTTGCTTTTTGGCTTCATTTATAAAGGAAAGAATTTTTTCCGTGTTTTTATCGGGATGCCCCGGGATGACCTCAATTTGAGCCAGTGCGATTTTCAACAGAATCAGACCTTTCTTTTGACAATGCTGTAAAATAATCATCTGTTTCCTGCAGATGGAAAAAGTTGCCGATTTTTACATATTACGTGGAAAATCTATAATATTTTTGCTATAATGAAACAGCGGATTGGCAAATTAAACAAAAATAACTAAAATTTTGTTCAATTTAAAGTGTATGATAGCGTTCTTCTTAAATGATAATGGTATTGTATCACAATCTGGCACCAGTAGAAATCCCGAGAAGAGAGGACGAATGCAATGGAGTATATGAGCACAAGAGGAAAAGGCGAGCCCATGGAGTCTGCGGCAGCTATACTGCAGGGAATGGCAAAGGACGGAGGGCTTTTGGTTCCTAATGAAATCCCGAAGGTTGACGCCGAATTTATTGATTCGCTTCAGAATATATCATATCAGGAAAGAGCCGTAAAAGTACTTGGCCTGTTTTTGACGGATTATACGGAAGAGGAATTAAAGACATGTGTTGCCAATGCTTACGGCAATGCAAAATTTGATACAGAAGAGGTTGCTCCTGTAAAAGAGGTAGGCGACCGCACTGTTTTGGAGCTTTGGCACGGGCCTACAAGCGCGTTCAAGGATATGGCTTTGCAGCTTTTGCCGCAGCTCATGCAGACGGCACTCAAAAAGACAGGCGAAACAAAGATAATCCACATATTGGTGGCTACATCCGGCGATACGGGCAAAGCCGCTCTTGCAGGTTTTGCAGATGTTCCGCAGACGAAAATTCAGGTATTTTACCCTGAGGACGGCGTCAGTGAAATGCAGCGCCTTCAGATGGTTACCCAGACGGGAGACAATGTCCAGGTTGTTGCCGTAAAGGGAAATTTTGACGATGCCCAGACAGGCGTTAAAAAGATTTTCAAAAATGAAGTCTTTGTAAAGCAGGTAGAAACAAAGGGCGCAAAGCTTTCCAGCGCAAACTCCATTAACTGGGGGCGTCTTGTACCGCAGATTGTTTATTATTTCAGCGCCTATGCGGACATGTGCAAGTCAGGAAAGATTAACTCCGGCGATGCAGTTAATTTCACTGTTCCCACGGGCAATTTCGGAAATATCCTTGCAGGCTTCTATGCACGTCAAATGGGACTTCCAATCGGACATTTGATTTGCGCGTCCAATCAGAACAATGTTCTGACTGACTTCCTGCAGACAGGCTACTATGACCGCAATCGTCCCTTTGAGAAAACAATTTCGCCGTCCATGGATATTCTCATTTCCAGCAACCTTGAGCGTCTGCTTTATCATCTGACGGGAGATACTTCCCGTGTAACAGGCTGGATGGAAATGCTGGCTGATGATGGACTCTATGATGTCGGCGTTGGTATGCTCCAGCGTGTGCAGAATTATTTCTGGGCAGACTGGGCTGATGATGAGAAAACGAAAGCTACAATCAAAGAGGTCTACGACAAGACTCATTATGTTCTTGACCCCCATACTGCTGTTGCTTGGACTGTGGCAGATTCCTACCGCCGCAAGACGGACGACATGACACCGATGGTCATTGTGTCTACGGCCAGCCCGTACAAATTTAACGGAAGTGTTCTTGAGGCTTTGGGTGAACCTGCGGACAGCAAAGATCCGTTTGCGCTGCTGGAAGCTCTTGAGGCTAAAAATGATGTGAAAGCTCCCAAAGAACTCTCAATGCTAAAGGAAGCGAAAGTTATTCATGAGATTTCCTGCAAAAAAGACGATATGGAGAACATTGTGTTCAACTTCGCGAAAGACTGAGCTTTCAAAAGTCTGATATCTTAATCATTGAAACCGTTGGATTTTAGCCGATAATCCAACGGTTTTTTTATTTTTTCAAAAATAAATGAAAAAAATAAATTTTGTTTAGCATGAATCTTACGTTTGGTGTATAATGTACTTATTGCGAATAAGATAAGAATTTTCTTTATCGTAAAAATTTTGAAAAAAGAGGTTGACTATCACATGGCGAACATCGATTTGACACAGTATGGAATCACCGGAACGACGGAAGTTCTTTACAATCCTTCCTATGAGACTCTCTTTGATGAAGAGATGCAGCCGGGTCTCGAAGGATATGAAAAGGGACAGATGACTGAGCTTGACGCGGTAAACGTAATGACAGGCGAATTCACAGGCCGTTCCCCGAAGGATAAATTCATCGTGGAAGATGAAGTATCCCGTGATACCGTATGGTGGACATCCGATGAATATCCAAATGATAACCACCGAGCAAGCCAGAAAGCCTGGGAAGGTGTAATGGAGATTGCCAAGAAAGAGCTTTCCAACAAGAAACTCTACGTTGTTGACGGCTTCTGCGGTGCAAACAAGGATACGCGCATGGCTGTCCGTTTCATTATGGAGGTTGCATGGCAGGCGCACTTCGTCCGCAATATGTTCATTAAACCGACTCCGGAGGAAGAAAAGAATTTCAAACCGGATTTCGTAGTTTACAATGCTTCCAAAGCAAAGGTTACGAACTTCAAAGAACTCGGTCTCCGCTCCGAGACAGCTATCGTATTTAACCTCACAAGCCGTGAGCAGGTAATCATCAATACATGGTACGGCGGCGAGATGAAAAAGGGTATGTTCTCCATGATGAACTACTTCCTGCCGCTTAAGGGCATTGCTGCTATGCACTGCTCCGCAAATACCGATATGGACGGAAAGAATACGGCTATTTTCTTCGGCCTCTCCGGTACAGGCAAGACGACTCTCTCCACAGATCCGAAACGCAAGCTGGTCGGTGATGATGAGCACGGCTGGGACGATAACGGCGTATTCAATTTCGAGGGCGGCTGCTATGCTAAGGTAATCAACCTCGATAAAGATTCCGAGCCGGATATCTACAACGCTATCAAACGTGACGCGCTTTTAGAGAATGTTACAGTTGCTGCTGACGGCAAAATCGACTTTGATGACAAGAGCGTTACGGAGAACACACGCGTTTCCTATCCGATTCAGCACATCAACAATATCGTAAAACCGATTTCCTCCGCGCCTGCAGCAAAGAATGTTATCTTCCTTTCCGCAGATGCATTTGGCGTACTTCCGCCGGTCTCTGTTTTGACACCGGAGCAGACGGAATACTACTTCCTCTCCGGCTTCACGGCTAAGGTCGCAGGTACAGAGCGCGGCATCACTGAGCCGACACCGACATTCTCCGCTTGCTTCGGTCAGGCATTCCTTGAACTGCACCCGACGAAATACGCTGAGGAGCTCATCAAAAAGATGAAGGTCAGCGGCGCGAAAGCATACCTCGTCAACACAGGCTGGAACGGAACAGGCAAACGTATCTCCATCAAAGATACACGCGGAATCATCGACGCTATCCTCAATGGCGCTATTGCAAAAGCACCGACGAAGAAGCTGCCTATCTTTGACCTTGAGATTCCTACGGAGCTTGAGGGTGTAGATACGAAGGTTCTCGACCCGCGCGATACATACGCTGATAAAGCAGAATGGGAGAAGAAAGCAAAGCAGCTGGCTGAGCTCTTCAACAAAAACTTTGTCAAATACACAACAAATGAAATCGGTAAATCCCTGGTCGCAGCTGGCCCGAAACTTTAATTAAAGAATTTGAATAAATGAAGCGCCCCTGTACGGCAGAAATTGTTGTCGTACAGGGGCGCTTTTGTGTGCTTTTATTTGTCGAACATGCGGTTCAGCGGGTTTTCCTTGAAGATATTTCCCTGTTCTATGTAGCGATGAACCATTTTTTCTGATTTGTGGCGTGTCTGGCGCATGATGGAGAGCGCATCTACATCATGCTGGGCAGCGCTTGTGGCAAAGCCTCGGCGCAGGCTGTGTCCTGCGAAATCTTTGGGGTTGAGCCCTGCGGCGGCAATGTATTTTTTTACAATCAATGCCACGGATTTATCGGACATCTGTATGTCGCGAAGCTCATGATTTTTTTTGAAGGGACGGAAAAGAGGCCCTTCCTTCAGTCCTGCCGACTGAATCCATTCCTGCACCGCACGGACCGCGCAGATGGTTTTGTCAGGGGCGTAGGGGATTGCGATATTGCTTCCTTTGCCCAGCTGGTCACCCTTTGCACGGGGAATAAAAACAATTAGTCCCTGCGGGGTGAAGGTTAGGTCCTCAATCTGTACATTTACAAGCTCTGAGCGGCGGAATGCGCCTGCAAAGCCGAGGAAAAGGAGCGCGCGGTCGCGGAGCTTGGCAAGGTCGTCTATGTTTTCAAAGCAGCCTGCGAGAAGATGTACCGTTTCAAGGAGTATGGGCGCTTTTCCGTGCTGAAATGTTCCTTTTTCGCGTCTTATGGAGGCGATAGCGGCACGGACGAGGGCGCTTTTCGCAGGATTGTTTTCACGGAAATAACCTGCAGCTATATGGTTTTCAGAGATTGCAGTGATTCGGCGGGCAACGGTGTTTGCCTTTGCGTTGTCGGCCAAATCGTTTACATAGTTGACTATGGTTTCGGGAAGTGCGGGCAGAGCCTCGACTTTGTTGTAGGCGCACCAGTCAACGAAATCCCGCCAGTCGGAGTTATATGCTTTTATTGTGTTTGCCGCCTTTGCGTTTCTGAGGCGGCGTTTGCTTTTTGAAGAAAGTCCGTCATTTTCTTCGACAGCTTCATTGTTGGTGAGCACAAAAGAATCGTTCAAAATTTTTCACTTCCACTGAAAATATATCAATGTAATCATATCGCTATAAAGGCGGAAGCGCAAGATGAAAAGAGATTGATGGAAAACTGGGGAAGTATGAGTAAAATAAAGCCTTAGAGGTAAATTGCATATTTACATTTATATTGAATTTGACAAAAAATTTGGTAAAATTAAGGTGATAGACTACGGGTAGAGAATGTATTGCCGTGGCAGGAAGGGGCCGGTTATGGAAAAGAAAGCTATACTGATACGAAATGGTTCCCCGTTTTTGGTCAATGCGGTTCAGAAAAATCTGGAGGAGGCAGGCTATGAGATTCTGCCTGTAGATGCAACGGTTGCCTCGGTGAGTGAGAAACGCAAAGAGACCGATGTTCTGATTTTTTATTTGGGAAGCTTCATTGCTGATGCTGCTGAGCTTCTTGTTTATCTGAAGGATCTCTGCGTCGCGGAGGATAAGCTGCTGGTTCTTATCGGCAATCCTGATGAACTTGCCACGGTGGGCAAGACGATTCCAAACAGACTTACGGCAGCTCGGTTTGAGCGCCCTTTTGATGTGATAAAGCTGATAGACGAGCTTGACCGTCTTGTGCGTGTCAATGATGAAAGCGCGCGGAGAAAAAGCATTTTGCTTGTTGATGATGACAATGTCTTCCTTAAAACAATCAATGAATGGCTGTCAGTTAACTATCGCGTCACCATTGTAAATTCAGGTGCGCAGGCATTGATGTATCTGGCTGAGAATAAACCGGACCTTATCCTGCTGGATTATGAGATGCCGGTGACCAGTGGTCCGCAGGTACTGGAAATGATTCGGAATGAGAAAAATGTAGAAATGGTTCCTGTCATTTTCCTGACCGGCAAAGGGGACAGGGAAAGTGTCATGAAGGTTCTTGAGCTGAAGCCGGACGGATATCTTTTGAAATCTACGGAAAAGGCTGCTCTCCTGAAGTTCATAGCGGACTTTTTCGAGAAAAAGAAATATGAGCAGCTGCAGGAGATGCAGAGTGAATAAAAAAGCTGTGGCAGATGTGAAAACATTTGCCACAGTTTTTTTATGCTTCTTCAAAGATTTTTTTCAGAGCATCCCAGTCTGGTTTTTTCGCGGCATCGACAATGCGGTTATGCCGTTCGGACAATTCCTTCGGTACGCGTGTTCTTTCAAGCTCTGCAAGCACAAGCTTGATACTGTTGTAGTCGAATGAGGCAGCAAGCTCTTTTATTGCTTCATAGGCTTCGGCGAGAGACTCGCTGTCGATTTCCGGAAGGTCGGAGTTATCAGTGTCTTCTGTTTTGAAAGTGTCCAGAAGCTTGCTGCAGCTTCTGTAGAGTTCCAGCAATGCAGGTGTTTTTTGTGTAATTTCTTCAACCTGGAGCTGATTTCCTGCGTCCTCCAAATGCTTTGCCTGTTCCGAAAGCTCTGCGGCACCTATAATTCGTGCCGAGCTTTTTAGGGCGTGAACCTTAGTTGTGTAGTTTTTCCAGTCCCGTGATTCGAAAAGCTGCTGGATTTCATCAGCCTTTTCTTCTACGGATTCAAGGAATATCCGAAGTACTGACAGGTAGTCTTCTGCAGAGCCGCAATGCTGTATCCCGGCGTCTATGTCCAACGGACTGTCGGAAGAACGCAATTTTTCCAAAGTCTCATTGCTGAAAGAGGCTTTGTTTTCGGCATTGTGTTCTCCCACTTGACTATCGTCCGAAAGAGAAACGAGCTCCGGTGGAAGGTATTTTATGAGCGTAGCTTCGAGATGGTCGCTGTCTACAGGTTTTGTAATATAGTCGTTGAAGCCGCGTGCGAGATACCATTCCCGTGCTCCTGAGATGGCGTTGGCAGTCAGACAGATTACAGGGGTTTCTTTGTTTTTGCCGTTGGTCTGCGCACGTATAGCTTCGAGTGTTTCTACTCCGTCCATGTCCGGCATACGGTGGTCCAGGAAGATGATGTCGAACTGTGTGGCATTTGTCAGCTGCAATGCGTCACGGCCGCTGTTGGCATCGGACAGCTGTACTCGGGTTGTTTTCAGCAGTCCTTTTATTACTGTGATGTTCATTGCCGTATCATCCACGACCAGCACTTTTGCATTTGGCGCGGTGAAGCGTTCTTTATAGTTTTTTTGTCTGGCGACAGCGCGGCGGTACGCATTTTCAAAGTCACCGATAGGGGTCCAGTCTATTACCGGCTGCATCACTGTAAAGTGGAATTTTGAGCCCTCGCCGTAAACGCTTTCGACCTCAAGCTGACTTCCCATCAGTTCAAGCAGACGTTTGGTGATGTTCATGCCAAGGCCTGTGCCCTCAATAGTGCGGTTGCGTTTTTCTTCAATACGTTCGAAAGGATTGTACAGCTTTTTGAGGTCTTCGGGCTTGATGCCAATTCCTGTGTCTTCAACGGAAATCTTTAGTTTGATATTTTTATCGTCTGTCTTTTCAAAAGAAATTCGAAGTGTAACAGAACCTTTTTCGGTGTATTTTACCGCATTTGTCAGGATATTTGTTACAACCTGCTTTAGGCGTATTTCATCGCCGTAAAGCAGTGTCGGAAGATCGGGTGAAGCATTTACATGGAGTTCGAGACCTTTTTTGTCTGCGCGTGTCTTTACCATGTTTATAAGGTCGTTCAGCAGAGAACTGATTTCGTATTCCACAGGAATAATCTCGATTTTTCCTGCCTCGATTTTTGAAAAGTCAAGGATATCATTAATGATACCGAGAAGGCTGGAGCTGGCCGTGCGAATATTTTCTGCGTATTCGCGGATTTTGGGCGCGCTTGCTTCACGGCATATCATTTCGTTCATACCCATGATTGCATTGATTGGTGTCCTGATTTCATGGGACATGTTGGAAAGGAATTGGGATTTTGCCACGTTTGCAGCCTGTTCCTTTTGTGCTGCCTCAGCAAGTTTTTTATTTGATGCTATGAGTGCCTGCTTGTTCTCATCGAGTTCTTTGTTCTTTGCTTCAAGAATCTTTTCGGATTCTTCCTTTTCTTTTATACGATGCTTGGCATTTTTGGATTCCCGTGCAAAAAACGCTATTATCAGGAGTGATACTGCAGCCAGCGCGAGACCTATCGGCAACAGGTTGTCCATGAGGATATCGTACATACTGCGCTTATATAGTCCCTCAAGGTATTTGTAGGCGAGGGGGTCTATCTGGTCTCGTCCTATTACATTTACTCCCCGGTTAAGGAGCTTCAGCAGTCCTTCGTTGCCGATTGTTACACCGAAGCAGCGGGAGTCCAGAGCACTTAGTGGTTTTATGGAAAGCCCGCGGAACTGGCGGTTTTTGAGGAGGTCATTTACTCTTATTCCGTTTACTGTGGTACAGTCTACAGTTCCGTCTACGACTGCCGTCAGACATTCGTCAATTGAGGAGTAAAAGTAGATTTCTGCGTCGGGGTAGTTTGTCTTTATGAAATAATATTGCATGAGATTGTTCTTGTTTGCCGAGAAGCTCTTGGGGTTTTGTATGGCATTTTCATCAGCAAAAACAAGGTTGGGATTTATTGGGAGAACAGGATTTGATTGGAAAATACCTCTTTCCTCCGTAAAAAACAGGCCTCCACCGACAGGAAAAGCTACGTCTATATAGTCGTCGCCTAAATCCATGAGCATATCGTCGTAGCTGTCGTAGCCGCTATAGGTCACATTGAGCCCGGAAATCTCCAGCTGCCCGAGAATCTGAGGGATGAGGTCCTTTATAAGTCCCGTAACCTTTCCTTTGCCGGTTGTATCGCTGTAGGGAAGATAATTGTTGAGATAACCTATACGCAGGGTATCATGCTCGGCAAGCCATTTTTTTTCTTTTTCGGAAAGATTTCGGTTGACGACATCATATTTTATTTTCAGCGAATTGATAAAATGTGGTTCCTCGACCATGAGCTGCACTTGTGCTTTATTCAAATCTTCCAGAAGGTCCGGGCGGGAATGGCTCACACAAAGATAATAGTCTGAAGTGCCAAAGGCATACAGAAGCTCTGTATCGCGTCGTTCACGGCTTCCATCGCTTTCAGCAACCATTGCATCCACATTGTTTCTTTCAAAGGCGGTGAGCATGCTTGAATAATCATTGAATATTACAAGATTCGCATTGATGTTATGGTCGTTTAAAAATTTTTTCAGCACCTGCACGATGGCGCTGTCCAATACGCCGATACGTTTGTCGTTCAGCGTTTCATAGGCGCTGGTGATTCTTTCGTCGCCATTGTGCTTTATAAGGTTATATGTCTCGTTGCCCATAGGGAAATCAGGGTAACCTATAAGACCAATTCTTTTATCAGTCTTTGCAAGCCCGGCCAGCAGGTCAATCTGACCGTCTAAAAGCATTTTATATAA
>NZ_CDXDFU010000168.1:0-2158 GCF_978017985.1 Schwartzia sp. (in: firmicutes)
GCGCTCGTTGGTTCTGCGGAAGCTGACCCGGCAAACGGCAAAATCTCCAACGAGTCCCCGGTTGGCGCTGCTATCCTCGGACATAAGGTCGGTGAGGTTGTATCCGTACACGCACCGGCAGGCGTACTGGAATACAAGATTATCAAGATCAAAAAATAAGGGGTAAGACAAGTGGCAAATAACGAAAACAAGAATCAGCCGCAGGGGGAGCAGGATCTCAATGAGATGATGCAGCTCCGCCGCGATAAGATAAAGACTTTCGAAGATATGGGCGTTGCACCATTCGGCCACCGCTTTGAGGTTACGCACCATACATCGGATATCCGCGAAAAATTTGATGAGCTTGAGGGAGAAGAAGACGGACCTATCGTAAAAATGGCAGGCCGCCTCACAGCAAAACGCGGACATGGCAAAGCAAGCTTCGCTGAGCTCCTTGACGTAGAGGGAAAAATTCAGCTCTACTTCAAGATTGATGTTCTTGGCGAAGAAAAATATGCACAGTACAAGCTCCTTGATATCGGCGATATCGTCGGAATCGAAGGACGTGTTTTCAAATCCCAGCGCGGAGAAATCACGGTACGCGTGGAGACTTTCGACCTTCTGTCGAAATCCCTGCGTCCGCTGCCGGAGAAATTCCATGGTCTTAAGGACGTAGACCTGCGTTATCGTCAGCGTTATCTCGATCTCATTGTAAATCCTGAGGTTCGCGATACTTTCCGCAAACGTACACGCATTATTCAGGAGGTTCGCCGTTATCTGGACGAACGCGGTTATCTTGAGGTTGAGACGCCGGTTCTTTCCACGATTGCAGGCGGTGCTGCGGCCCGTCCGTTCATCACGCACCACAACTCGCTGGATATTGACCTCTACCTCCGTATCGCTACGGAGCTTTCCCTGAAACGTCTTGTTGTCGGCGGACTTGAGCGTGTATATGAGCTTGGACGTGTATTCCGCAACGAGGGCATGGATGTCCGTCATAATCCGGAATTCACTTCCATCGAGTTCTATCAGGCTTATGCTGATTACGAAGAAATGATGGATATAACCGAGGGTATTGTTCTCGCTGCTGCGCAGAATGTTCTCGGAACTACTAAAATAACTTACGAAGGCACGGAAATCGACCTGGCAAACGTACGCCGCATCAGCATGAATGATGCAGTGAAAGAGGCTACGGGTAAAGACTTCCTCAGCGCAAAGACGGTTGAAGAAGCACGTGCTATGGCTGATGAAATCGGTGTCAAATATGAGGAACGCCACGGTATCGGCGGAATCCTTAACGAAGCATTTGAAGCTACGGTTGAGGAAAAACTCATTCAGCCGACTTTTATCACACAGCATCCGACGGAAATCTCTCCGCTTGCAAAACGCAATCCGGAGAACCCGATGGTTACAGACCGTTTTGAATTCTTCATCTACGGCCGCGAGCTGGCAAACGGCTTTACGGAGCTTAATGACCCGATTGACCAGCGTCAGCGCTTCGTAGACCAGATGAAGCAGCGTGAAGCAGGAGACGACGAGGCTCATGTAATGGATGAGGACTTCGTAACGGCTCTCGAATACGGACTTCCGCCTACAGGCGGTGTCGGTATCGGTATCGACCGTCTTGTTATGTTCCTGACGGACAGCCCGTCCATCCGCGACGTTCTGCTGTTCCCGACGATGAAGCCGCTGGCTTCGGATAAGAGCGCACAGAGCGCTGTACGCGCAGCAGCTCCTGCAGCTGAAAAGGCACCTGAGCCGATTGATTTCTCCAAGGTTGAAATCGAGCCGCTGTTTGAGGACATGGTTGATTTCGAGACATTCTCGAAATCCGATTTCCGCGCAGTTAAGGTAAAGGCATGTGAGGCTGTCAAGAAGTCGAAAAAGCTCCTGCAGTTCACTCTTGATGACGGCACGGGCAAAGACCGCACGATTCTCTCCGGTATTCACGCATACTATGAACCGGAAGAGCTTATCGGCAAGACGCTTATCGCTATCGTCAATCTCCCGCCGCGCGCAATGATGGGTATTGACTCCTGCGGCATGCTCCTTTCCGCAGTACATAAAGAAGAGGGCGAAGAAAAGCTGCACCTTCTTATGGTTGATGACCATATCCCTGCAGGCGCAAAGCTTTACTAAGGGTATAAAAGTTAAAGGACAGGATTCTTTCACAGAATCC
>NZ_CDXDFU010000169.1:0-2045 GCF_978017985.1 Schwartzia sp. (in: firmicutes)
CCTTAAAACAGCAATGTTTATCATTCATGCATAACACGAATATATTAGCATAAAGACAGCAGTGATTGCAAGCTTTTTTTCTTCACTGCAAAGGGAAAATGGCGATAAACTATGACATTTTTTCTTTACATTATATAACGAGGCAAAAGAAGTTCCCATGTCTTTTGCCTCGTTGAAACGCTGACAGATGAAGTTTTGACTGCGGCAAAACTGGAACAAAGGCGTTATAATATACAAAGGTGATGACATGAACAATAAAATTGTTTGGCTGGCAATCAACGCGCAATACGTACATACCTCGCTGTCTGTGCGGTATCTGCGCGAAGTTAGCCGAAAATATGCAGAAACAGAAATACTTGAACTTACGATTAACAACCATCTGCCCGAAATGCTGGGAAGAATATACGAGACACAGCCCTACGTCCTGGGCATCAGCTGCTATATCTGGAATATAGAATTGGTAAAGAAGCTGCTGCCCCTGCTGAAAAAAGTGCTTCCTGAGACTGTCATAATATGCGGCGGTCCTGAGGTATCCTATAATACGGAAGCATTTATGCGCGCATATCCCGCGGTGGACTACGTAATACAGGGAGAAGGAGAAATATCCCTGCAGGGCGTATTGGAACATATCCTCACCCCGGAAAAATCCCTGCCGGATAAAGGTGTATCATGGAGAAGCGCAGACGGAGAGCTCCGCATAAGCAATGCGGTGGACGTACCTGACGTAAATGAAATACCTTTCCCGTACAGGGAAGAAGAAATGGATGCAATAAAGGATAAAATTCTCTACTACGAGACATCGAGAGGGTGTCCTTTTTCCTGTGCGTACTGCCTGTCCTGCGCCACTGTGGGCGTGAGATTTTTATCCATTGAAAGGGTTTTACGTGAAATAGAATTTTTCACCCGGCACAACGTAAAGCAGATTAAATTTGTTGACCGCACATTTAACGCCAACAAGAAGCACTTTTTGCCGATTTTGCGTTTTATAAAAAACCTTCCTGACACATGCAGAACAAATTTCCATTTTGAGGTTGCTTCGGATTATTTTGACGAGGAAACTTTGGAGATACTGAGCGGATTTCCAAAGGGACGTGTGCAGCTTGAGGTAGGCATCCAGTCAACAAACGAGCAGACATTAAAAGCCGTAGCACGTACAAACCATTGGGAAAAAATAACGCAGAATATACGCCGTATCATTGACGGGGAAAACATACACGTACACACCGATTTGATTATCGGGCTGCCGTACGAGCCTATGGAAACATTCCATAAGTCATTCAACGAAGTATATAAGCTGCATTCCCATCAGCTGCAGCTGGGCTTTTTGAAATTTTTATCCGGCGCGTATATGATGCGCCTTGTTGACGAGGGCGAATATCTCTACCAGGATCAGGCACCTTATGAGGTACTGTCAAATAAATGGATGACCTATGGGGAAATTCATTGGCTGCATATATTCGAGGACGTATTTGAGCTGTATCATAATGCAGGCAGAGCCGGAAGAACCATTGATTACCTTGTGGAAACAATGGAAGCAGGAGACGGGTTCAGATTCTATCAGAAATTTACCGACTGGTGGGAAAAGAAGGAATATCATCACAGACCGCATTCGGACGTGCATCTTTATGAAGCGCTCTACATGTTTGCATTGGAGGAATACAAAAAGCTGTCCCGCGAGGCTCTGGACGGGCTTTTAAGACTTGATTTACTGGAGCAGGGCAGCTCCCACAGCTGGCCGTCTTTCCTCAACTGGAGTCAGGAAAGCATGAAAGACCGCATTGCCGAATTTTGGAGAACGGGAAGGGCAAAGGAATATATTCACGACTATCGTTTCACCAACTGGCACGACATACGCCATAAATATCATGTGGAATACTTTGAAAAAGACCCGTTCCATCCGAGCGGTACGGACAAAGAAGGCGTCTGCATATTATTTGACTACAGCCAAAATCCGATAGAATGGCATGAAATTACTCTTTGAGATGTTTTCTCACTTTACGATTTTATGCAAAAATCAGAGAAACAACCCTACGATTTTATGCAAA
>NZ_CDXDFU010000170.1:0-5472 GCF_978017985.1 Schwartzia sp. (in: firmicutes)
CTCCGAGGATATATTTGCAAGCAAATCCTGCCACAGCTTCTGCCCTTCCGGAGATATCTTCAGCTGTCCTGCCGGCACATTGCCCGGTGCAGATACAGCAGGGTGTACCGCTGTCTTTTTTGCGGCACCCGTCATAACGGACTGCATAGGCGGAGCCGAATGTACAGGGCGTGCCGCCAAAGCTGCCGAAAGCTCCTGCAGCCGCGCCTCCAGCTGTGCAATACGAACCGAATCTGCCCCCTGCACTGCCGCTGCAGCAGATGTACCTATTGCAGCCGTTCCTGCTGTCTGAGGTCTGCATAGCTCAAGAATGGCTGTCTCAACCGCAATACGCGGCTCTGAAGTCCACCTCAGCTCCGATAGCGCCGCATGAAGTCGTTCCAGCATAGGTGCAAATGCTTCGGGAGCAAACATAGCCGCCCCTTCCTTCAAGGTCTCCTCAGATGTTTCGTAAAAATCAATCCCGTCTGATGTCCCGACGGCCTGATATACCATTATAGACCTCAGTTCTGCAATCATCTCTCCAATAAGCTGCTTGAGATCCTTGCCTTCCTGTATCAGCTCACTCAGTGCCTTCAATGCTTCCGCTGCATTCTGTCCCGAAACCGCCTTCAAAATACGTACTACCCAGTCATGCCCGACAAGCCCCAAGACCTCCCTGACAATATCCTCGCTGACCTTTTCCTCTGCCAGAGACGCACACTGGTCGAGAGTTGACAGCGCATCACGCATACCGCCTGCAGATTCACGGGCAATAAGTGAAAGTGCCGCTTCGTCCGCAGAAATCCCCGAGTTATCCGCAACATAACGGAGACGTTCTGCTATATGCCTTCCTGAAATACGCTTAAAGTCATACCGTTGGCAGCGTGACTGTATCGTTGCAGGCACCTTATGTATCTCAGTTGTTGCAAGTATGAAAACCACACGTTCCGGAGGTTCCTCCAGTGTTTTCAGAAGCGCGTTAAATGCTTCCGAAGTAAGCATGTGAACCTCGTCGATAATATATACCTTATATTTCCCGTTTGCCGGCGCAAACTTTACAGTTTCCCGAAGGTCGCGGATTTCATCAATACCTCGGTTTGACGCGGCATCGATTTCAAAAACATCCATAGATGTTCCGTCATTAACCCTGCGGCAGCTCTCACATTCATTGCATGGCTCTGTGGTCGGTCCCTGCTCACAGTTAAGAGCCTTTGCCAGAATTTTAGCCGTACTCGTCTTTCCTGTACCGCGCGGACCTGAAAAAAGGTATGCGTGCCCTACGCGTCCTGTCTCAATTGCCTGTGAAAGGGTACGGCTGACATGCTCCTGCCCCACAAGATCTGAGAAGGTTTTCGGTCTCCATTTTCTGTACAGCGCAACATACGCCATTTTCTCCGCTCCTTTCCGCATCATAAAGATATTATAACTTAAAGGATAATGTTTGCCAAAACATTATCTTTTAAGTTTCGTCGAGCCTGCCTCGACATAATGCATTAGTTCAAGTTTTGCCAAAAGCAAAACTTCCTATGTCAGCATTTCAACGAGGTTTTTACCGAGTTCTAACGTAAAGAAGCAGGTTTGCCAAAAGCAACCCTGCTTCTTTATGTTTCGTCAAGCGCCAGCTTGGCATAACGCCGATTTACAAATTTCGCTCCGCAAAGCGAAACACCGTCGGGAAATAATTTTTATCCTGGTATGCCGCCGCGTGAGGAAACCCCTTTGCTGTATACTGCTGTTTCCCGGGGGCCTTGCATGCTTCATACATTTCCTGCATCATATTGTATGGCACAAGCTTGTCTTCGTCCCCATGAATGAACAGCACCGGAATCCTGACATCCGAAACAACGCTCTCCGGGGACGCTTCTGCAAAGCTGAAGCCTGCACGCCGTTCACAGAATGCGTCTGCAATCTCAAGCAGAGGAAAGCTTGGCATCCCCAGAATTTTATCAATTTCCTCTGCAAAAAGCTTTTTGAGCCCGGAATATCCGCTGTCCTCAATAACCGCATCAATTCCCGGAGCAGGCTGCGCTGCCGCCAGCATTACCGTTGCTGCTCCCATGGAAACACCATGCAGGAGGATATCCGCATTGGGGTCATGCTTTCTTATCTTGCGGGCCCAATCATTAACATCACGGCTTTCAAGGGCACCCATGGTCAGATATTTCCCCTCGCTGTCCCCGGAAGAACGCATATCCGGTGTCACCGCATGGTAGCCAGCCTTCAGATATTCCTCAGCGTAATCCCAGATGTATTCCTGCCCAAGACCGTACCCGTGGACAATTATGACCCAGCGGTGAGAATCAGTTTTTGGAATGAAATGCGTGGCCTTCAGGGTCAGTCCGTCAAAGGACTGTATAGACCATTTTGCCTCCTCAAAATCCGGGTGAGGCGCCGTCTTAATTGCCTTTCCGTTTCCTTCTATGGCACTTCTGAAAACGGCAGGAGGTGCCTGCGGATCACCCATTGAACCGCGTCTTAGTGCCATGTCAATAAAAAGGCTTCCCGCGAAATATATAATTATACCGATAAAAAAAGTCATCGTGATAACAAACGTCACAATGGCCGTTAAAAAAATCTTTTTCAAAGCGATACCACCTGTCATGCATGTTCGTAAATAAATTAACAGCTCAGACTGAAATCTCAATGAAATCAGTCTGAGCTGTTTTTTAATAGATTATTATGCTTTTTCAGCAGTGAACACGCCTCCGCTTACATCTACGGAAACCGTATCTCCTTCCTGCACGTCTCCACGGATAATTTTCTCCGAAAGCAGTGTCTCAATCGTATGACTCAGCAGACGGCGAAGCGGACGCGCTCCGAAATTCGGGTCAAAGCCCTGCTCAGCAAGAGCGTTAAGTGCCGCATCCGTCCATTTAAGATGCAGTTTAACCTGCTTTTCAAGCCGCTTTCCGAGACCGGCAAGAAGATGCGCCGCAATTTCGCGCACCTGCGCCTTGTCAAGCGCCTTGAATACAACGATATCATCAACGCGGTTCAGGAACTCAGGACGGAAATATTCCTTCAAAAGATCTTTTACCGCTCCCTTTGCCTCATCAAAATCCTTATTGAGGATTTCGTGGGAACCGAGGTTTGATGTCATTATAATGACCGTGTTTTTGAAATTTACCACACGGCCCTTACCGTCCGTAAGGCGTCCATCGTCAAGAATCTGCAAAAGTACGTTGAATACGTCGCGATGCGCCTTCTCGATTTCGTCAAGAAGTATGACGCTGTATGGACGGCGGCGCACAGCCTCGATAAGCTGACCTCCCTCATCATATCCTACATATCCCGGAGGCGCTCCGATAAGACGTGCCACCGAATGCTTCTCCATGTACTCGGACATATCAATGCGAATCATGCTGCGCTCATCATCAAACAGCGCTTCTGCCAGAGTTTTTCCCAGCTCCGTCTTACCGACACCGGTGGGACCCAGGAATATGAACGAACCAATTGGTCGGTTGGGGTCCTTGATACCGGCACGCGCACGCAGTATTGCCTGGCTTACGACCGTAACAGCCTCATCCTGTCCTACAACACGTTCATGCAGAACATCCTCCAGATGTATGAGCTTCTCGCGTTCACCTGTCAGCATCTTTGTCACAGGAATTCCCGTCCAACGGCTTACAACCTGCGCAATATCTTCCTCACTTACTTCTTCCTTCAAAAGACGGCTGTCCGTCTTTTCAGAGGCCTTCTGTTCTTCCTCTTTAAGCTGTCTTTCAAGCTCAGGCAGACGGCTGTACTTGATTTCAGATGCCTTCATAAGGTCGCCGCTTCGTTCAGCCTGCTCCATCTGTCCGCGCGCCTCATCCATTTCCTTCTTGATTGCGCGTACACGCAGTATGCCCTGCTTCTCTGCCTCCCAGCGCGAACGAAGGTCTGCTTCCTTCTGTCTGAGTGTCTCTTTTTCCTTCTGAATAGATTCCAAACGGGCCTTCGAAGCTTCATCGGTTTCTTTATTAAGTGCCTGCTCTTCAATTTCAAGCTGCATTATTTTGCGCTGAACCTCATCAATGGGCGCAGGCACCGATTCAATCTCCGTGCGGAGTTTGGCCGCAGCTTCATCCACAAGGTCAATTGCCTTATCAGGCAGGAAACGGTCTGAAATATATCTGTCCGAAAGTGTCGCGGCTGCAACAAGCGCCGCATCACGGATACGGACACCATGATGTACCTCGTAGCGTTCCTTCAGTCCGCGCAGGATAGAAATAGTATCCTCAAGTGTCGGCTGTCCGACCATAACAGGCTGGAAACGACGTTCAAGAGCCGTATCCTTTTCAATGTACTTGCGATACTCGTTCAAAGTCGTTGCGCCGATACAGCGGAGCTCGCCGCGTGCAAGCATAGGTTTCAGAAGATTCCCTGCGTCCATAGCACCCTCTGCAGCGCCGGCTCCGACGACAGTATGCACCTCATCAATGAACAGCAGAATCTGTCCATCTGATTTAACAATTTCGTTGAGCACAGCCTTAAGGCGCTCCTCGAACTCGCCGCGGAATTTTGCGCCTGCAACAAGTGAACCCATATCAAGGGAATACAGTGTTTTGTTCTTCAGCGACTCAGGTACATCTCCCGCAATAATACGACGCGCAAGCCCTTCGACGATAGCCGTTTTGCCTACGCCCGGTTCACCGATAAGCACAGGAGTGTTTTTAGTCCTGCGGGAAAGGATTTCAACCGTACGCCGTATTTCCTCATCACGTCCGATTACAGGATCAAGTTTTCCGGCACGTGCTGCCGCCGTAAGGTCCCGTCCGTATTTTTCAAGTGACTTGTAGCCGTCCTCCGGATGATCGCTGGTGACATTCTGTTTTCTGTTCTTTTTGATTGATGCTTCAATCTTGGATTTCGTCAGTCCGAAATCCTTGCAGATTCTCTGAATCTCATCGCTTCCGTCCGTCACAAGCGCAAGAAGCAGATGCTCCGTGCTTATGAATTCGTCCTTCATGTTCTTGGCTGTGGCTTCTGCCTTTGCCATAACACGCGCAAGGTCAACGCCCATGCTTAGGCGTTCCTGTCCCTTGACGCTCGGAATTTTTGAAAGCTCCTGCTCAAGGCGGGCCTTGAGCATAGGAATATCCGTATTTGCCTCATCAAAAATCGTCTGCAAAAGTCCCTCAGGCTCTTTGGCAAGAGCAAGCAAAAGGTGAGCGCTTGTGATTTCCTGATGATAATGCAGCGCCGCCGTCTGCTGTGCAGTCTGAAGCGCCGTTAATGTTTTCTGTGTATATTTTTCTTCTCCCATATTCGTTCCCTCCTTAACGCAAGAACGCAATTTTCTTTTTAAGGTCAGGAGACGTCATCCTGACTTCTGATTTCATTATAAAGCAAAAAGACAAAAAGTCAAATATATTTTTGACTTTTTGTCTTTTAAAAATTCGCATCTATCATTTTCCAACTTGAAATGTTACAGGCTTCAGGATTTCTGCATAAAAATCCTGCCAAAAGACTGAATGAACTTCTGTCAGAAATACGGTTGTCGCAGAG
>NZ_CDXDFU010000171.1:0-4211 GCF_978017985.1 Schwartzia sp. (in: firmicutes)
AACGAATACGGTCCGGACCCGCTGGATTGATTCATTTCAGAACACAAAAATCCCTTCGATACAAATTTGTACCGAAGGGATTTTTTAGCATGGTATTATTTTTCTCCAGTCAAGTACGCACCCAATGCTTTGACTGCCTGCTCCTCGTCCGGGCCTTCAGCCTGAATGGTGACCTCGTCGCCCTTTTCCGCGCCAAGGCCCATGAGCCCTACTATGCTCTTTGCAGGAGATGTTCTCCCGTGCGCCGAAACATCAATGCGCGATTTGAAAGCTCCCGCCGCTTTTACGAAAATACCTGCCGGGCGCGCGTGCAGTCCTGTCTCAAGCGCAACCTTGAACACTTCTTCCTTCATAAAACACTCCTCCTTGTCTTTATCAGCCCACTCGTTACCTATATAGGTCTGCTGTCACTAAATAAGTTCTAAAATTTCCTTCAAAAAAGAAAATTCAATGTAAAACACGTTTCCTTTCTCCCTACAAAGATGATATACTATAGAGAGATTTTCTGCCATAATTTTTTTACTATTATGGCAAGACTTTACCGGCTCCCGTCAAAATGCGTTTAGATGGGTAATACTGTGGAAGCGTGGTGAGTCCTTTGGATTATTTCCTGCTGGCTTTTTTTATCATGATTGTCAGCACCCTACTTCTATATAAAGCCGCAAAATATTTCGGCCTCAAGGTGGACCGATGGGCTCTTGTCATGTGTGCAGTGCTCGCGGTGGCTGTTAACTTTGCCGCCATCATCGTTGCCCTGAATATGACAATCAGCTATGTTATGGTCATCGTGGCCTTTGTTTTGGTTGCGTCGGCTGCCGTGACGGGATTCAACGAATACCGAATCCGAAGAACTGTTCTGGCTGCCGGAATGCAGGAGGACGCCCCGCTTGCGACCTTCGGGGAAGAAGACGGGGAAACGGAAAGCTCCGAAGAAACCGAAGAAGAACAGGCAGCAGAAGAACCTGCTGCGAAATCGGCTGAGACTGCTGAAGCATCCCCCGTGGAAGAGCCTGCTGAAGCAGAACAGAACCCCGAACCTGAACCTGAGCCGGAGCCTGCTGAGGAAGAATCTTCCGCAGAGGAAACAGAGCCTGATTCAGAGATTATCGGTGAGGTTTCCGCCGCAGATATTGTTCCTGAAGCAGCAGCTGCAGAGGATGCACCCGAAGCAGAGACCGAAGCCGAAGAAGAAACCGGAGCAGAGGAAGAAGCTGAAACTGCACCTGGCGAGCCTGAGGAAGCCGAAGAGGCTGACGAAGAAGCCGCAGATACAGAGGAAGCAGAAGCTGCTGAAGAATCCGAGGAAGCCGACAAGGCAGAACCCGAACCCATTGAGGAATCGGAGGAAGAGCCTGCAGAGCCGCTTCCGGAGACACTCGAAACTCTGGACGACTACCTCGATTACGCTCAGGAGCAGAAGACCTCCGGCACGTACAAGCTCGCCGCCGCAGCCTACAGAAAGGCTCTCGATGTTTATGGCGACGACCCGTATACGCCGTTCGTTGTTATCGACCTCGGAAATCTCTACAAGGATATCGGCTCCTATAACAAGGCCGCCGACGTCTACGAGGAAGCCCTTTCGCTTCCGATTTTGAAAGGCCAGACCGATATACAGGCAGAGTTCAAAAAGAACATACGCTACCTGCATACCGTTTCTCATATATTAACCCGGCACAATGTGCCAAATACACCATTCCGTAAAATCCCGCCGGAATATGTGAAGGAGATTGAAATCTCCTTCAAAGAAAACCGGACGGATTAAACACACAGGAGGAATTACCAATGACCAAGAAAAGTGTAGAAATCCTGAATTTACCAATCATCAGCATTTCGGAAGGCCGCGAGCTCGGCATGAGCAAAACGCTTCTTATTGATGCGAAAAACGGCGCTGTCGCTGCTATCACAATCGAGGACGAAGACTGGTACCGCGGCGTAAAGCTTCTGCCGTACTCTTCCGTTATTGCAATCGGTCACGATGCAGTAACCATTACTTCCAGCGAAAATATTCTTACGCTTGAGGATGCAAGCGATTACGAGCCTATGCTCGATGCAAACATCCGTGTCATCGGAACTAAGGCTATCACAAAATCCGGTACGATTCAGGGTAAAGTCACTGAAATCTTTATCGGTGAGGGCGGCAAGGTCGAGAAATGCGAAGTTACGGCTGCCGACGGCTCCACATCCGAAATCAGCTCTGATCAGGTTTCCATTTTCGGTAAACAGGTAACTGTCATTGACCCTCCTGAGGAAAGCGAAAAAAAAAATGAACCAGTAGCACCGGCACCGGCTGCAGCTCCTGCTCCGGCAGCACCTGCTCAGGAAGAGAAAAAGGAAGAAGCTCCTGCTCCTGAAGCAAAACCGGAGCCGAAACCGGAACCAAAGCCTGAACCACAGCCGGAGCCTAAAAAAGAAGAAGCTCCGAAACAGGAACCGGAAAAACCGGCAGCTCCGTCCAAGGAAGCCGCTGCAGACAAGGCATCTGAGGAACGTCACCGCCGTTTCCTGCTCGGTAAGAAGGCTGCACGTGATATCGTAACGGACAACGGTGTTGTAATCGTTAAAGCCGGCGCGGATATCACCGAGGAAGTTCTCCAGAAAGCAAAACTTGCAAACAAGTTCATTGAGCTTTCCATGAACATCCAGTAACAATAAGAAAAAACGCCGTGCGGCATAAGCTGCACGGCATTTTTGATGAAAGGAGAAAGCGTACCCATACCAATGAAAACATCACGGCTGTTACTGATATTTACGGCATTCTGCCTTTTAATCGCTTTGCTTCTTTCCATATCGTTTTTCAGTCTTATTTTCGGATTTATTCAGCAGGACAGGCTTGCCTTCGGACTCCGTTTCGACGATAAACCCGTGACAGGGCTTACAAAAGCAGAGGCACAGCACCTTTTCGAAGCAAAAGCAAAGGCCCTTATTCCTGAAACACCCATAGTTCTCACGGACGGGAAAAGACAGTTCCCCATATCCGCCGCCTCAATAGGCCTCACCGCGGATACTGAAACCGCTTTGGAAAAAGCCTTCTCCACAGGAAGAAGGGGCCTCGTGCTGCAGCGGACAGTTGATGCCCTTGACTGCGCCATACGCGGACGGACCATTAAGCTGAAGGGCGTATGGGACGACGCCTTGCTTACTGCGGAGCTGCAAAGGATAAAGGACTCCATAGACCGCCCTGCCACAGAAGGACTTGTCTGGATTGACAACGCGGGCATACACCGCCGCCCTCCCGAAGAAGGGTACACGGTAGATGTTTCCTCGCTGAGGGATAACATATCCGAAATGCTCACAGACCTTCGCGTTCCACATACAATCGAGCTCCCTGTTGAAACCGTAAAGCCGAAGGCTTCCAAGGAAATGTTCGCTTCAATAAACACCACTCTGTCAGAGTTCTCGACCTCTTATGCTCCCAACAGCAACCGAGGGGAAAATATCGAGATTGCCGCGTCAAAGCTCGACCACAATCTGATTATGCCCGGAGAGGAATTTTCCTTTAACAGTGCCGTAGGCGGACGCGTCATCAGCGAGGGCTATCTGGATGCCCCGGTTATTATTGACGGCAAGGTTGAGCAGGATATAGGCGGCGGAGTATGTCAGGTAAGCTCCACCCTCTACAACGCGATTCTTCTCGCAGGGCTGACGCCCACCGTGCGCACCTCGCATTTTTATCCGTCGGACTACGTTCCCGCGGGACTTGATGCCACGGTAGCCGACGGACAGATTGACTTCTGCTTCAGGAACGACCTGCCCCACAGTGTCTATCTTCTCGCAGGAGCCAACGGGGGCACCCTTACCGTCGCCGTCCTGGGCTCGTCTGCCGACGCGCGGGAATACGGACTCACCACGGAGATTACGGGGCCTAACCCCACTGTGGACGCCTACCGCCTAACCTACGAAAACGGCGCGGTCGTAGACAGCGAATATCTGCATACGGATAATTACGACATTCCGCAGGAAAATAACGTACACTAAATAAATAATCTATCTACCCTGCCGAGAGATTTTTTCGCCAGTCACTTTGACACAGCATGACGGAAAAAGACACGGCAGTGACGCAAGGAGGAATGATGATATGTTCAACAAAATCGAACCTAAAGAGATCACCCGCAACCCCTTCACCCTTATCGGTGACGACTGGATGCTCGTTACCGCCGAAAAAGACGGCAAAGCAAACACCATGACTGCCTCCTGGGGCGGTGTCGGCATAC
>NZ_CDXDFU010000172.1:0-4783 GCF_978017985.1 Schwartzia sp. (in: firmicutes)
ACGGCATTCTTCTGGCACGGCTGGCAGGTATTCTCGACCGCATTGAACTGCCGGGAAAATCCTAACTGTATGTCAGGCATGGACATTTTCCGAATGATTTCTCATGTGCAGCGTTAGGGAATATTGCCGATGTATGGTATAATAGTAATGCTGTAAATGGTACTGTACGGAGGAGGATTGTTATGAAACGAACCCCGATGTTTTTTGGATGTGTACTCGGATGCTGCCTTTTCAGTATGCAGGCTGCTCCCCTGGATATGCCGTTTGACCCGGGACCTGTTTTGGCCGTTGCGGAAGCTGCTGCTTCCAAAGACCAATGGGTTCTTATCGGGGAGGACGCAAAATACGGCAAATACTTTGCCCCCTCCAATGTGCAGATTGTCAGCCGCGTCAATGGTATTCCTACGAGAATTTCCGCGTGGATTAAGACGACGTATTCGCCTGAGGGCGCGCAGGAGACTGTAGACAACTACGAGATTCAGGCGAGTATTCCGAATCCGGCTGTTCTTTCGTACAGCCTCGCGCTCGTTGAAGTGAATCCGCAGCTTCGTACTATAGAGTACGCGCAGGAGAATTTTTACGACGCCGGCGGCAATGTTATCTGGTCAAAGGTTTACACCGAACGCACCGTAAAAGAAATCAACAGTCAGTCCTATGATGAGGATTACTACATCGCGCTTGTTGATACGGTGTTCCACCATGGAGAAAAGCAGCGTGCCGTGGCATCTGACCGCTGGATTACGCTGTGGAAATCGACCTCCCCGGGAGGTTCATCCTCCTCGGCACTGGCGGATACAACAACCATGCGTCAGCGCGGTGACAATGTTGTTTACTGGGAATGGATGGAGACAAAGGACAAGGCCGGAAATGTAACAGAGGTCAAGTTCATGAAAAAGGCAATGAATGTCGTGCAGGGAACACAGCGCGTCATTGAGTGCAAGGAGTGGTCGCCGGCCAAAGGCTGGCAGGACCTCAAAGCCGAGCTGGACGGTCTCTATTACCCCATCGCGCAGAACAGCGCGGAAGCCAATGGACTTAAACGCATGCGTGCGTTTTCCAAGGGTTATCAGTACTGGCTCAACCGGTACCGAACAGATTTACCGTCTGCGGGAAGAAAGGACACGACAGGGTCTGCCGCTGGAACAGCATCGAATCCGGCCGCACATAAGGCCGAAACCTCGAGCGTTCCGGGAGCGGCTGCGGTTCCGCGGGCATAACAAAGGAGTTTTTTTCGTCAATGCCAATTAAAATACCGAATAATCTTCCGGCCGCACAGGTGCTTGACCGGGAAAATGTTTTTTACATGGATGCGGACCGCGCTTACGGACAGGATATCCGTCCGCTGAAGCTCTGCATTCTGAATCTTATGCCGGTCAAATCCGATGCGGAGACACAGTTCCTGCGTCTTTTGGGAAACTCTCCGCTGCAGGTCGAGGTTGATTTCATTTATACTGAGTCCTACGTTCCGCAGCACACGTCGCAGGAATACCTGACAGAGTTTTACGGAACCTTTGCAGAGGTCAGAAACAAGAAGTACGATGGATTTCTGATGACGGGAGCTCCGGTGGAGCAGATGCCCTTTGAAGAGGTGGCATACTGGGACGAGCTCTGTGAAATCATGGAGTGGAGCAAGACTCACGCCTTTTCTTCCTTCTATATATGCTGGGGAGCACAGGCGGGACTGTATTATCACTACGGCATTCCCAAATATCCGGTAGCGCCGAAGATTTTCGGTGTGTTCAAGCACCACCTGTGCGTTGAGCACGAAAAGCTTTTCCGTGGATTTGACGATGAGTTTTATGTGCCTCATTCACGCCATACTGAGTTCAGGCGCGAGGACATCGAAAAAGTGCCGGAGCTTACTATTATGGCAGAGGCAGAACAGCCGGCAGGCGTTTACTGCGTGGCTGATTTGAATGAGAATCAGTTCTTTATTTCGGGGCACGCGGAGTATGACCCCATGACACTTAAAGGCGAATACGACAGGGATAAAAAAGAGGGATTGGATATTCAGGTACCCTGCAATTATTATCCGGATAATGATCCTACTAAAATGCCTATTGTCAGATGGCGTTCCGTGGCAAACTTGTTATTTGCGAACTGGCTGAACTATTACGTTTACCAGGAAACACCGTACGAGCTCGACAGGATTCACAGAGATTCCGACTGAGCGCGGCGTCCTTGCGGAAAAAGGGACATGACAGGAAAAGAAAACTGGGAGTGGGTTTAATGAAACCTTGTATAAAGAATCTCGCGCTGGCGGCGTTTTTGGGTTGTGCCGTCTGTGCACCTGTGCAGGCGCATGCTGCAGAGATGGTTGTACCTGAAGATATATATGAATGGGTACAGTCCTCATCCCGTATGAATTATTATTTCAATAAACAGGAAATCCGTTATGGCACGGATAAATCAGGAAAACTCGACCATAACACATTGAAGGTTCCTGTTCTTAAAACGTATGATGACGTGCAGATTGAGGATGTGCTTGTAAAACGCAAATGGAGACAGGAGCCCACGGACGGCTATGAGGATATCGCGGGCGAGGCTGACTACCTTGTCATCAATATCTCGAAAAAGACCGTAACGATAGAGCACGTAGACCTTCTGGATTCGCAGATGTGGGCTATCGAGCGCAAATCGCCAAACGAGACCATGGAGCTTGAGAAGATGTCCGATAAAAACAAGGACGGCATCTTCTATAACGCGATTTTGAAGTATGAAGCAAAGCACCGTGACGAAATCATGAAAAATTCAAAGGAAAAACTGAAGCACAAGGCTGCCAACGAATAACTTTCAAGGAAGCTTGTGTGTAATAGAAAGCCCCCGTAAGTCATAAGCTGACTTACGGGGGCTTTGTGGTTCATGGAAACTTAGTCGTTTCCGCCATTTTTCAGATGTTCAAGATAAGCTTCTGTTTCGTGGACTATAACACCTGCAAGTGCGATAAGAGCAATAAGGTTAGGTATAGCCATGAGACCGTTTACGATATCCGCAAGAGTCCAGATAGCGTCCAGCTTCAGATAAGCACCGGAAGCAACAAGAACTATGAAGATGATGCGGTACGGCATAACACCCTTGGTGCCGAAAAGGTAAATGCAGGCACGCTCGCCGTAATAATTCCAGCCGAGAATCGTCGTGAAGGCGAAGAGTGCGAGAGAAACCGTCAGAAGAATAACGCCTGCGTGACCATATGCGGAAGCAAATGCGTCCGTTGTCATCATCGCGCCGGCAGAAGTACCCTTCCACACGCCCGTGAGGACGAGGGCGAGGCCCGTCATGGAGCAGATGATGATGGTATCAATGAAGGTACCTGTCATTGAGATAAGACCCTGCTCGGCAGGCCATTTCGTCTTTGCAGCCGCTGCGGCAATCGGAGCGGAGCCGAGACCGGACTCATTGGAGAAGATACCGCGTGCGATACCCTTTTGCATTGCCATCATGATAGTGGAGCCTGCAAAACCGCCTGCAGCCGCTTCTCCTGTGAAAGCACTGCGGACAATAAGCGCGATGGCATCCGGTACAGCACTGAGATTCATAAGAATAAGGCCGATGCTGACAACTACATAAATGATAGCCATGAACGGAACGATTTTGCCTGCAACGCGGGCAATATTCTTAAGACCGCCGATAGTGATAGCGGCTACAAGAATAGTAATAATTGCGTCTGTAATCCATACAGGAAGGCCGAAAGCAATCTTCATACTGTCTACGATTGCGTTGACCTGCGGGAAAGTACCGATACCGAAGAATGCTACAAGAATGCATGCGAAAGCGAAGAATGCAGCCATGGGCGCCCACTTTTCACCCATGCCGTTTTTGATGTAAAACATCGGGCCGCCGGCAATCTCGCCCTTTTCATCAACACTGCGGTATTTTACTGCCAAAAGACCTTCGGCGTATTTAGTAGCCATTCCGAAGAAGGCTGCTACCCACATCCAGAAAACTGCGCCCGGTCCACCGAGCTTTACAGCTGTTGCTACACCGACAATATTTCCTGTACCGACCGTAGCGGCCAGAGCAACGCAGAGCGCTTTGAAGCTTGATACATCGCCTTCACCGTTGTTCTTTGCCTTGAATATGAGTTTCAGGGCAAGAGGCAGGCGGAATACCTGCAGCAGGTTAAGACGCAGAGTGAGATAGATGCCCGTGCCCAGAAGTAAAACAATTAAAGGCACGCCCCAAAGGAGGTCATCAATCTCTGTGAGTACACTATTAAGTGCTTCCATGGACAAATCCCCTCTCAGTCCGCTGTACACGGACATTCGTATTTAATTAAAGCCATCATACTTTATAAATATGTCTTCCGTCAAGAGACTTTTATAATTTTATTCAAATTTTTCATCGTGTATACAAAACAGACAAAAAAATACCGGACGGAAGCCCGTCCGGTTAAGAAAAAATAAGTGCTTTTGAGTTGGCTGCTTGAGCCTATACCCATTATAAGGGCAGTGTGTAAATCTGTCTATAGGAAAAAGGGGCTTTTAAGCAGGAAATTTTCAGAAAGTGGAGAAATAATAGAAAAAGACAACACAAAAGGGGGAATCATCGTGATTAAAAAACTTTTCAGCCTGCTGCTGGCGGCAGTCTTCTTTGTGCAGACAGCGGGCATTGCGGCAGCTGCTGAGCCGGATACCATGCAGGCGAAGCTGGAGGTCGTTGAAAAGACGGCTTACGGAGGTATACAGACAGGAGCTCTCCTGGACAGGGTTTCAAAGCTTGAAAAGGATTTTTCGACATCTCAGCCGAAGCAGAGTGTCATGCAGCGTGTGGACAGTCTGTATGA
>NZ_CDXDFU010000173.1:0-2827 GCF_978017985.1 Schwartzia sp. (in: firmicutes)
CCAGGGGAAAAAGCTCCTCCGTGAGAGCCTCCACTGCGTCCTCCGCGATGAGTCTCGCGCCGCTGGTGGCAACCATCACAGGGTCCACCACCACATGCTCTGCCCTGTATTCCCTCAGGCACGCCGCGATTGTTTTGATAAGCGGGACAGATGCCACCATCCCCACCTTCACGGCTGCAGGAGGAATATCTGTAAACACCGCGTCAATTTCAGCCTTCAAAAACTCAGGAGAGGCCTCAAGAATATCCGTGACTCCCCGGGTGTTTTGCGCCGTAAGGGCTGTCACTGCGCTCATGCCGAACACTCCGTTGGCCAGCATTGTTTTCAGGTCCGCCTGTATGCCGGCTCCACCGCTGGAATCACTTCCTGCTATTGTCAAAACGGGTTTAAGCTGCATGAGAATCACTCCTGTATCTGTTATTAAAAGAAAATTGCTGTAACTTAACACTAAAAACCGTACAAGGTTTTTGCGTAAAAATATGAGTGCTGTTTTTTCATTTCATAAAAAAATCCCATGGTGTGGGAAGGATATCCGTATCATCTTTCCTTCTCACAGCCATGGGCTTCATTTTCACTTGCGTTTTGCCATCCAGCGTTTCATCTTCCACTTGAGGAAGCCCGAAACGCTTTCGTTATACACGGCCTGAAATAAGTCTCTGTCCGATACCGACAGCCTGTCCTCTGCGAGCAGGCGAAGGCGGTCCGCATCAGATGCCAGTTTTTTGTTCGCCCGTTCCAGTTCCTTTATACGGTTTTTTGCAGCCTCAAGCTGTGCCGCAAAGTCCGGAACCCATTTTTTCTCAGCGACGGTTCTTTTGGCTGCCTCTGTCGCCAGCCAGTCGCAGCGCTCGTTCATAGGGTTTCCGCTGTGTCCCTTTACCCAGAACCACGTTATATCGTATTCCTCCGTCATCTCACGGAGGTCGGCCCACAGGTCATAATTGAGCGCTTTTTTCGCTTCCTCTTCGGACCATTCCGTCCAAATCTTTTTCGTTACTCCCTGATACAGATACTGGCTGTCTGTGTAGACCTGAACGCGGTCCCCCTTGTCAGCATAGGTATCAAGTGTCCGAAGCGCGGTGGCTGCCGCCAAAAGCTCCATGCGGTCGCTTCGTGTCATATCGACGCCGCCGGAAATCTCTTTGCGATTCCCGTTCGGCAGGCAGATGACGGCGGCATATCCGCCGGCACCGTCCTCGTGTACCAGGCATCCTCCGTCCGTATAGACCATGATCGGCTGAGCCACACGCTCCCCCGCGCGAGCTCCGCCTTCTCTGAGCTGCGATGCCGCCCCCGGGTGGTTTTCAAAATCCCCGCGAACGCTGTGCGGTGTCCGCACAAATCTGCGGTGACGTACCTCCCGGCCACGGAAACTGCCCGTTCTTCCGTTATACGTGTCACGCGGTCTTGCGCCTCCGCGTCCGTAGGACGCTCCCCTTGAGGGTCCGCGCATGCCCGAATCTTCCTTCGAAGCCAGATACCGCTTTGCGTCCTCAAGAGTGTGAAATCTTTGACTCTCCGCTCCGTTGAACCCGCGTACCTGTTCTTCGCATTCCGCTGCCGTGAAATAAATCCCCGGCACTCTGCCGCGTCTGACTGCATAGATGCCCTTTTTGACCGGGTCCTCTCCGGCCATATACCGTTTCGCGGCCGCCTCGTCCTGAAACCGGCGGCCCTCCGCCCCCGGGAATCCGTCAATAGCGGACTGATACGCGTCCGCGTCGTAATAAATCCCCGGCTTGTGTCCTTTTCTTACTGCATAAATCCATGCCATAGTTCCTCTTGCTTCACCTCCTTTTGCGCTGTATTCCGGAGCCGCCTGCCGACCTCTGCGTACAGACGGCTCCACCCCTAATTATAACGCCTTCATTCCAGTTTTTCCATAAAGAAAAGTTTAAGCAAAACTTCCCGATTAGAACAAAAAAATGATACTATACATATATCCCGCATTTTCGCCGTGGGATATGACAGCTTTCCGAAAGGAGATTATTCATGTACTCGTACTATCTCTTCGATTTTGACTATACACTTGTGGACTCCTCAGAGGGTATCGTGGGCTGCTTTATGCGAACCCTTGATGAACTGAGCCTGCCCCGTGTGCAGCCCGAAACAATAACCCGCACCATCGGACTTCCCATGACCGAAGCCGTAGGCCGCATACTCGGTACGAAAGATGCTGAGCGCATAGGCGACTTCATCACACGGTACAAGGTCTACGCTGATACATACATGACACCGGGGACTCATTTTTACCCGTCAACCCTCAAGACGCTCTCTGCCCTGCATGATGCAGGCAAGCATATCGCCATAATATCCTCGAAGACCAGCCACAGGATTCAGGAAAAATTCGACCGTGACGGCGGCGCTGAGTTAATAGATTTCATCATAGGAAACTTTGAACTCAAAAACCTCAAGCCTCACCCGGAAGGACTTCTTATGGCGCTGGAACGCTTCGGCGCTGAAAAATCCGAAGCCCTGTATGTAGGAGACAACCTCGTGGACGCCCAGGCCGCACAGAATGCCGGTATAGATTTCGCAGGCGTCACCACAGGAACAACAAAAAAGGAGCAGCTGGAAAGCTACCCCCATATAAGCATTATGGATGATTTGTCTATGTTGCTTAAACTTTGATTCGACATTATTTTGATCTTACTCCCCCCGACAGCCTTTGGCTGTCACCCCCCTCAAAGAGTGGGGCTTGTAATTGCCTCCCTATATGAGGGAGGTGGCACGCAGTGCCGGAAGGAGTTTACCGATACAGTTCGACGCGGCCGACAGTGCAGCAGCAAAACATACTTAGGTTCCCGCGCGGCTGACGCAAAAGTAG
>NZ_CDXDFU010000174.1:0-2806 GCF_978017985.1 Schwartzia sp. (in: firmicutes)
CAAAGTCGTAAAGGCCCAAAAAAATCTAAAACTCATCGAAGCATCAAAAGAACACATCGACTTTATTGAAGAAAACGGAGAACCAAATCCTCACGTCTGGCTCAGCGTCACTTCAAATATCGAACAGGTAAAGAACATCACCACTCAGCTGAAAGCCGCTGATCCAAAGCACGCCGAGGCATATCAGAAAAACGCTGACGAGTACATAAAGAAACTCGAAGCCCTCAAGAAAGAAATGCATGATGCGCTTGACTCTGTACCGAACAAGGATATCGTCACATTCCACGAGGCCTTCCCTTACTTTGCAAAAGAGTTCGGTCTTAAAATCATCGGTGTCGTAGAGCGCGAACCCGGCACGGAGCCAACCCCTGATGAACTGAAACAAACCATTGAGCAGGTAAAAGGGCTCTCCGCAAAAGCACTTTTTGCAGAACCGCAGTATGCTCCAAATGCGGCAAAAACGATTGCCCGTGAGACCGGAGCAGAGCTCTACTCTCTTGACCCTGTAGTAACAGGCGAAGCCAACGAACAGGCAGCGGATGCATACATAAAGACAATGCGTCTGAATATGGAAACTCTCAAAAAGGCACTCAGCTCAAAGTAACCGCAATAAAAAAATGCCGGTCGGAAATTATATCCGACTGGCATTTCTTTTTGTATACGTTTCTTCGGTTTCCCGAAAAAAATCAAATTAGAATTTGATGCTGGAACGGAACGTGAAAGCGTCCGATGCTTTGATCTGGATAGGTGCACCCGTCTGCGGATTGCGGCCCGTGCGTGCAGCACGATGTGTCTGCTTGAATGTGCCGAAGCCAACAAGACGAACTTCTCCGCCTTTAGCGACTTTTGCCACAACAGTTGCAAGAACAGCATCCAGAACGGCTTTCGTATCTTTTTTGGAGATAGCGCCTTCGAGCTTCTCAGCTACTGCATCAACGAGCATGCCCTTATTGACGACTTTCTTATCGCCGGCTTTTGCTGCTGCCTTCGGAGCAGCTTTTGCTACGACTGCCTGTTTTGATGCTTTTTTCTTGTTTTTCTTTGACATAGTGATACATCCTCCTCTGTCTTTGTAGGTAGAAATTTGACATCTACGAGTGTAATATTCGCTATTAATCTGAATTCTCCTTCTTTTTTTTGAAAAAATATTGTGTTTTCTCAAAAAAAATGTGATTTTTTTACTTTTACCGTTTTTTGCAGGCTTTGCCACCATTGAAACTCCTAAATTAACGTCCTTGTAAAATTTTTCTGACAAAGAAGGATTTTTCTTTTCCGCCATAAATGTTACAATGTAAACTGACGTCAGTCAAAAATCTACTCACCTAGGAGGAACCTTCATGGACTTTTCAAGATACTTAAAAGAATATCCGGATGCCGAGGGCCGTTTTGGCAAATTCGGAGGTGCATATCTCCCGGAAAAGCTTGTTCCCGCGTTCAAGCAGATTACTGATGATTATCTGACCATCTGCCATTCCTCGCAGTTTGTGCAGGAGCTCCGCCGTATCCGCAAGGAATTTCAGGGACGCCCTACTCCGGTGTACCACTGCGAGCGTCTGTCCCGTAAAATAGGTCACTGCCAGATTTACCTCAAGCGCGAGGATTTGAACCACACAGGCGCGCATAAACTCAATCACTGCATGGGCGAAGGTCTTTTGGCCAAGTTCATGGGCAAAAAGCGCATCATTGCAGAGACCGGTGCCGGACAGCATGGTGTAGCACTTGCTACGGCTGCAGCATATTTCGGACTCGAATGTACCATTTACATGGGTGAGGTAGATATCGCAAAGCAGGCTCCTAATGTTGCCCGTATGAAGGTTCTCGGCGCAAACGTCGTTCCGGTCACCCACGGTCTGAAAACTCTCAAGGAAGCCGTTGACGCTGCATTTGAGGATTATCTTGAGAACTACAAGGAAACCATCTACTGTATCGGTTCTGCTGTAGGTCCTCATCCGTTTCCAATGATGGTACGCGATTTCCAGATGGTTGTCGGCTATGAAGCCCGCGACCAGTTCCAGGAAATGATGGGCTTCCTCCCCGATGTTGTTACCGCTTGCGTAGGCGGTGGCTCCAACTCCATCGGAATGTTCGAAGCATTCCTCAATGACCCTGTAGAAATCGTCGGTGTAGAGCCGATTGGACGCAGCGAAAAAATGGGCGACCATGCCGCATCCATGAGCTACGGTTCCGAGGGTGTCATGCACGGCTTCAACAGCATCATGCTCAAGGACGAAAAAGGCGAGCCTGCACCTGTTTACTCTATCGCAAGCGGCCTCGATTATCCGTCCGTCGGACCTGAGCACGCCTTCCTTCGTGACTGCGGTCGCGTAAAATACGATATTGCAAGCGACGAAGAAGCTGTCGATGCATTCTTCAAGCTTTCACGCTATGAAGGTATCATTCCTGCACTTGAAAGCTCCCACGCAGTAGCGTATGCTATGCGCCGCGCAAAGGAAATGGGCACAGGCTCCATCCTCGTAAACTTAAGCGGACGCGGAGACAAAGACCTGGACTACGTAATCGAAAAATACGGCTACGGAGAAAAGTACAAAGACTTCAAGTAATTCAAAAACAGCAGGCGCCTTCCGATTTTACCCGGAAGGCGCTTTATTTCTTAACAGGCAATAATTGGACAACAGCACACAAAAAAGGCTTCCGATTTCTCGGAAGCCTTGATTTCAATGGAGCTGATGGTAGGACTTGAACCTATGACCTGCTCATTACGAATGAGCTGCTCTACCAACTGAGCTACATCAGCATGGTCAGCACGTCAACTGACAAAAAATATTATAACGGACGGGTTCTTGTC
>NZ_CDXDFU010000175.1:0-6441 GCF_978017985.1 Schwartzia sp. (in: firmicutes)
ACATTTGTAAACGGAAAGCGTATTGACAGCATTGTCCTGCAGCCGGACGATTTGATTCAGATAGGAAACACCGTATTGCGGTACGAGGTGCCGGAATGATAAATTCTGTGCTTATCTCGTTGTTTAAGGTAATTCTGCAGTATGGAATACTGATATTTTTGTTTTATTTCCTGTGGAAGATGGGAAAGAGTCTTGCTCCGGCTCTGAAAATGCCGGCGCAGGACAAAGAAAGCCCTGCCGGAGGCCCCGGAGAGGCTGTGCTTACCTTCGTAGAAGGTCCCGAGGAGTATAAAGGAAGACGGTTTGCTTTCAGCGACAGTCTTTCCGTAGGACGCGCCGATGATAACGATCTTGTGATTGCAGACAGTTTTATTTCACATCATCACATCATTTTTCAGCGTGTGCAGACACTCTATACTGTTCAGGACCTCGGAAGCGCGAATCATACCTTCGTGAATGAGGAGCTTCTGGAAGAACGCAGGATATTAAAAAACGGGGATCGTATAAGGCTTGGTACTATTACGATTCTTTTTGAGAGGTGACTGTAGTGTCAAAGGTTTATGCAGCGACCGATATAGGAACGACCAGACCTATTAATGAGGACAGTTATGCCTGCATGGCATCCGGTACCTATGTGGTGGCTGACGGCATGGGAGGCCATGTTGCCGGAGAGGTTGCAAGTCATATAGTTATTGCTACAATACAGGATGTTTTAAGCCGTGAGGATAAAATAGACGAGCCGGTTCTGAAAAACGCGGTGCTGAAAGCAAACGAGGCGATACTGCAAAAGGTCTCGCGTCATTCCGAATACTCAGGGATGGGAACAACCGCAACGCTTTTTCACGCAGATGAGGATGTCTGCGTCTACGCTCATGTAGGAGACAGCAGACTTTATCTTATTCGTGGCGGAGAAATGACACAGATTACAAAAGACCATTCTTTTGTGCAGAATCTGATTGAAAATGGAGAAATTACTCCTGAAGAAGCAAAAAATCACCCCAACAGAAATATGCTGACGCGTGCCGTTGGTGTTGAAAAAGACCTTGCGGTTGATACTGGGAAGTTCAGTGTGGGAGCGGATGACATGCTTATGCTTTGCACAGATGGCCTTACAACTGTGGTGTCAGATGATGAAATCCTGAGCATTCTTTTATCCGATACTGAACATGATAAAGCAGCAATGCTTGTAAAGGCGGCATTGGATGCCGGCAGCCGTGATAATATAACTGCTGTGGTAGTGGATTATCATGCTTGAGAGAAGTGGGGTTCAGCTCCTTTTGGGGCCTGTTTTGGCTTTAGCCTGCGGACTCGGAGTTCTGATGCTGAGACACTGGCCGGGAATAGATTCCACGGTGCTGGCACTTTTGGCTGCTGTCGTGGTTTTTATGCTGGGAACGGAGATTTTCCTTTCTCATCGGTTTCGCCGCACGGTAAAATTTTTCCCTATAGCAGTCTTTCTTTCCTGCATTGGACTTTTGATGACCGCACGGCTGGTGCCTGCGCTTTTCAAGATGCAGCTTTGCTGGGTTCTTGTGGGAATAGTTGTTTTTACCTCTGTGGTCATGGCAAAGAAAAAAGTGCTGGCGCTTCTGGATTATCAGTACAGTCTCGGTGCGCTGTGCCTTATTTTGCTTATACTGCCGCTGCTTTTCGGTACTGAAATCGGAGGCAGCAGGAACTGGATTGCGCTGGGGTCAATTACGATTCAGCCGTCCGAGTTCGGCAAAATAGTTTTGATTTTATTTCTTGCGGCTTATCTGGCAGACCACCGTCAGGTGCTGACTGAAAATCTGAGAAGGTTTTTCCTGTTTGAGACAGCGCCGCTGAGATTTATTGCTCCACTCCTTTTAATATGGGGCATGGCAATGCTGATGTTTGTTATTGCAAGAGATTTGGGCTCGGCACTGCTTTTCTTCGGGATTGCCGTGTTCATGACATACATGGCTACGGGCAGCAAATCCTATGTTGCTGCTGCTATGCTGTTTTTTACGGCGGCATCAGCTGTTAGCTATATGCTCTTTTCGCATGTCCGCGTCCGTGTAGCTATATGGCTGCATCCCTGGCAGGACCCCTCGGGAATGGCGTATCAGGTTGTCCAGTCGCTGTTTGCGATTGGCACAGGCGGCATCTGGGGAGTGGGGTATGCCCATGGCAATCCGGATATTATTCCTGCGGTTCATACAGATTTTGTTTTTTCGGCAATCGCTGAGGAGCTTGGTTTTCTGGGTATGACTGCAGTTCTTCTCGGATATCTGTTCTTGTTTTATTACGCGATACAGACGGCGCTTCTTCAGACGCGTCTTGTATATACACTTATTGCCGCGGGATGCGGGACTGCATTTATACTGCAGGCATTTATCATCGCCGCGGGAGTTACGAAGTTTTTGCCCCTTACAGGCATTACTTTGCCGTTTATCAGTTACGGCGGCAGCTCAATGATAGCAAGTTTTTTGATGCTGGCGCTGCTTACGATTTTGGAAAAAGAGGGAAATGAACGTGTCGGGTAAACCGAGCGATTCCATCAGAAAAAATATACTTCAGGCTGCATGGCTGCTTATAGGCCTTGTTATCTGCCTGTTTTGCTATATTTTATATATTGAATGTGCTGAAGGTCAGGAGCTTACGCATCATCCCCTTAACTCCCGCGGACTCCGTGAGGTTTCGGGGATAGCACGCGGTAAGATTCTTGATTCGGACGGCAGAGTTCTTGCCGAGACCGATGAATCGGGTATCAGAAGATATCCCTACGGAGCCGCAGCGGCTCCCGTAACGGGGTATGTGGGCATAGAGATAGGCTCCGCAGGCGTCGAGCATTATTCGGCCATGGCTCTTTCGGGACGGGCGTCGGCAGACAGCCATATAGGCCCTGTCGCACAGCTGTTTTCTGATGCCGAGGGCTGCAATGTAAAACTGACTGTTGATGCAGAGCTTCAGCAGGCAGCCTATGACGCACTGGGAGACCGAAAAGGTGCCGTTGTGGTTTTGAATGCCGAGACGGGTGCCGTGCTTGCTATGGCAAGTACGCCATCTTTCGATCCTGAGTCTGCGGCAGAAAACTGGGAGGATATTTCAAACCGGGAGGACAGCGTGCTTTTGAACCGTGCGCTCCACGGACTTTATCCGCCCGGGTCTACGATTAAACCTCTGGTTGCCGCTTTCGCTTTGAAAGGCGGAAATGTAAATCAGAAAGAAATTTTCGACTGCAGCGGAGTGCTTGACGTCGGCGGAGGGTATACAATAGCCGAAAGCCACGGCGAAGTACACGGAAAGGTCACTCTCAGGGAAGCAATTACAGAGTCCTGCAATGTGGCATTTGGCACCATTGCATCACGTATGGGAAAGAGCGGACTCGAAAGCATGTTTTCCGCGGTTTCATTTAACAAGGCTTTATCCGGAGAGCTTGACAGCCCCATTGCACAGCTTCCCGATTACAGTGCTCTGTCAAAGGGAGAGGTTGCGCAGATTGGCATAGGTCAGAGTACACTTCTTGTGACACCTTTGGCTATGGCAATGCTTGCAGAAGGCTTTGCCAACAATGGTAAAATAATGAAGCCGTATATTGTTGATGAAGTACTTTCATCAAGAGGTATTGTAACATCAAGAGCTGTGCCTGCAGCATGGAGCGGCAGTATTCCAAAGACTGAGGCACAGATTATAGATGGATATATGGAAGAAGTAGTCCGTGAGGGTACAGGAACCGCGGCTTATGTAAACGGTGTCCGTGTTACGGGAAAGACCGGAACTGCTGAAAATTCTTCCGGAAACGACCATGCGTGGTTCATTGGAACAGCGCAGGTTCAAGGGAAAAAGATAGCTTTTGCTGTTTTAATAGAGAACGGCGGCGGTGGCGGAATTGTAGCCGCACCGATTGCCCGTAATTTGATTTTGCAAATGATGTAAGGAGGATACAACCATGGTACAGGGCGTTTTGGACAATCGATATGAGATTCTTGAACGCATCGGCGGTGGCGGAATGGCAGATGTGTATAAAGCACACGACAAGATTCTTGACCGCGTGGTTGCCGTTAAAATTCTGCATGCGCAGCTTGCAGGAGATAAAGATTTTTTGGGAAAATTTCAGATGGAAGCACAGGGCGCGGCCCGTCTTTCACATTCCAACATTGTGAATATTTATGATGTCGGTGTGCAGGAAGGTACGCATTACATCGTTATGGAATATGTGGATGGAGAAACCTTAAAGGATAAAATAACCCGCGAAGGGCATCTGTCCATTGAAGAATCTTTGAAAATCGCAAAGGAAATAGCAGAAGCATTGTCACATGCTCACAAAAATAATCTTGTGCACTGTGATGTAAAACCGCATAACATTCTGGTTATGCAGGACGGACGTGTCAAGGTTGCGGATTTTGGAATCGCAAGAGCAGTGACTTCCACGACTATGACATACAACGGAAATGTTGTAGGCTCAGTACACTATTTCTCACCGGAGCAGGCAAAGGGGACAAAGATTACTCCGAAATCTGACGTATATTCTCTTGGCGTTGTGCTGTATGAGATGCTCACAGGTCATTTGCCGTTCACAGGGGAAACAACTGTAAGCGTTGCTCTGAAGCATCTGCAGGAGCAGCCGCGTTCCCTGCGTTCCATTGACCCGCAGATTCCTGCTGTTGTTGAGGCTATTGTGTTTAAGGCAATGTCAAAAGACCCGCAGGATCGTCCTGACGCTAAAGGGCTGGCAGAGGATATAGCGTCCGCCGAGCATCTTCTCGGTTTTAAGCAGGAATCGGTTGCCACAGTTGACCCGTTTGCAACACAGATGATGCCCCGTGTTACAGCTGATGACCTGGAAGCAGAGTCAGAAGACGAAGCTCAGAAGCCTGTCTATAAGTCCAGAAAATTCGTGTTCAGTATCGTCGCGGTGCTCATCATGGGCTTTGCGCTGGGAGCATTTCTGTCCTTCGGTAAATTCTGGAGTTCGGCAGAGATTTCTGTTCCTGATGTAACCGGACGTCCGGTTGCATTGGCAAAGCAGCTTCTTGAAGCGCAGAATCTGCGGGTAAATATTGCGGAAACGTATGATGCGAATGTTCCTGCGGGACAGGTTGCAAAACAGTCGCCTGAGGCAGGAGCTGTCGTCAAGGAACAGAGAGTAATTACTATTTACGTAAGCAAGGGCGGCGAAGAACTTACAATGCCGGACCTCAAGGGACTCTCAAAATCCGCAGTTGAAGAAAAACTGCGTAAAATGGGTCTGACATTGGGCAGTGTCTACATGAAGGAATCCGATAAGGACGTAGGCACGGTTCTTGACCAGGACCCGCAGCCGGGAAGCAAAATCAATAAAGGCAAAACTGTAGACCTTACCGTCAGCAAAGGTAAAAAGGTGCAGATGATAAAGGTTCCTGACTTTACGGGAGGAACTATTGATTCCGCTAAATCCAGCCTGAAATCTCTTGGGCTTAAAGTTGGTTCAATCACCAAACAGGACAGCAGACAGGCACCGGGAACTATCATCAGCCAGTCTCCGAGCGGTACTTCCGTTGAGGAAGGAACAAGCATTGACTTTGTTGTTTCCAACGGAAAACGTCCGTCCTCGGGAAAAAATGAAAACACAGGAAATGCCGGACCAAGCAAACAGAACGAATCCGGCAAAAGTGATAAATAAAGGAGTAAGAACATGATTTACATAGCACCGTCAATTTTATCCTCTGACTTCGCATCATTGGGAGAAGAGGTTCAGCGTGTTGACAGGGCAGGCGCCGACTATATCCACATTGACGTGATGGACGGGACATTTGTTCCCAACATTACGTTAGGCTCGCCGGTCGTTGAGAAGCTTCGTCCGCACACTGAAAAGGTTTTTGATGTGCACCTCATGGTGGAGCACCCGGAAACGCAGATTGATGCGTTTGCAAAAGCAGGCGCGGATATCATCACATTCCATGCGGAGGCTGCAAAACATGCACACCGTATCGTGCAGCAGATTCATGCTCACGGACTGAAGGCAGGACTTGCTCTGAATCCGGGTACGTCTGTATACGAAGCAGATGCTCTTCTTGATGAACTGGATATGGTTCTTATCATGACAGTAAATCCGGGTTTTGGCGGGCAGAAATTTATCCCGTCAACCCTTAGAAAAATCCGCCAGCTCCGTGATATGATGGCAGAGCGCAGGCTGGACGTGGATATCGAAGTTGACGGCGGTATTAACCCGACAACAGCGAAGGAAGTTATTGAAGCGGGAGCCAATGTACTTGTTGCGGGCTCTGCAGTGTTCGGCAGTGATGATCTCGCAGCTGCAGTATCTTCACTGCGCGGATAAGGAGGAAGTTCAATATGGAAAAAGCAGTTGTTCTTCTTTCGGGAGGACTTGATTCTACCGTATGCATGGCCGTTGCACACAGCAAGGGCATGGAGCTGTATCCTATCAGCTTCAACTATCATCAGCGCCATAATATCGAGCTTGAAAGCGCTAAAAAG
>NZ_CDXDFU010000176.1:0-13077 GCF_978017985.1 Schwartzia sp. (in: firmicutes)
CCTTCAGTATTCCAACCACAACAAGGTCCTTGCCTTCATAATCCTGGCTGATGATCCGCCCCATAGCCTGAATTTTATTGGCAAGCTGCTCCTTTGTAAACATTACCCTTTCCAAATCTTCCATCATGATAGATTACAACTCCCTTTTCGATTAATTCCTCAGCCATTCCGGCATTTTATCATATATAAGTTTCATACGGACCGCTGCGCCCCCGATTTTCGGACGGGCTGTGTCCGACTGCCGTATTCCGGCAATCCATAAAATCTGTCCGTTTGCTTCGACAATCGGGATTTCATTTCTTCGATCCCGTGGTATTTTACGGTCAATCAAAAGTTTTTTCACCGTCTGGCTTCCACCGCCTGCCGAAAAGCGGTCGCCGTTTTTTCTCATGCGGACCTTCGCTCCCGAAAGCATTTCCGCATCTATAAATATCTCACTGCGGCTGCCGGATGGTCCTTCGTATGAGGTATTCTCACACGAAACAGACAGCCCCAATTCGTCAATATGTGTAATCCCCGGAACTGTGAGAGGCTTTTCCTCCCACTCCACAGGCTCTGCATTCTCAGCCGAAAGAATAACCTCTTCGGCATTTGCCCATGCGTGCAGGCCGCAGGGAAGGTGAAGCTCTTTCCCTGTATGCCCCGGAAGAAAGAGATTTTTCAATGCTTCGTACAAAACATACGAAAATTTCATGCTGCCGCCGATATTTTGAACGGCGGTACGCAAAACAGCCATCTGCATCGTTTCATGGAGCCCCAAAAAGAGCTGCCGCGAAAATACGACTTTCCTCTCTGTTTCCGAACGAACAACGCTCTTTCTTGCTTCTATTTCCTGCTGTGCGATATAATCCGTCTGGTCAGCAGCAATCGCAGCCAGTCGGCACAATGCTTCGCCAAGCATAGGGTTATATTCTTTCTTAAGCTGAGGAATCAGCGAAAGTCTCAGCTTATTGCGGGTTGCGTCAAGATACTCATTTGTACTGTCCATACAGGGAGTAATCCCCCTGCTTTCACAATACTTCTCAATAGAATCTCTGCTCGCAAAGAGCAGCGGCCTTATGAGTATTCCGTTTTTGGGGCGTATCGCTGCCAGCCCTTCGACTCCTGTGCCGCGCAGTATACGCATAAGTACAGTTTCTGCCTGGTCATTGGCCTGATGCGCCACAGCAATGCGTGCCGCTCCGATTTTCTCTGCCGTCCCATACAAAAATGCATATCGCATTTCACGCGCGGCAGTTTCAATGGACATATTGTGCTCATCTGCATAGGCAGGAACATCTCCCCTGCCCGCATAGTACGGAATATCATGCTCAAAGCAAAAGCTCCGTACATATTCTTCGTCGTGGTCTGCTTCCTGCCCGCGAATCCCATGATTGAAATGGGCCGCCGCCACTCTGAGCTTCCCTCCGGATTTTTCAGAGATACGGCAAAGAACGGAAAGCAGCGCCATTGAATCCGGGCCGCCTGAGCATGCAGTCAAAACCAGAGTATTGTCTTCCCAAAGTCCCCGGCGCTGCGCATACGCTTCCACTAAAGATTCTAAATCTTCCATGCTGTTCCCATAATCAGAAAAAGCACCCTTTGCAGAGTGCTTATTTCTCCCTTTCATAAAAGGCTCAACTAGAACGGCGAGCGCCACGTCCTCCGCGTTTGGAGTCTGTTTTCTTCTTCAGATCGGTAAGCCGTTCGTCACTGTCCTTCAAGAACTTAGACAGCTTATCTTCAAAGGAAAGAGGCCCGCTGCTGAACCGTCCTGCAGGACGATGGAAATCTCCGCCACCCATGGGACGATGCGGCGTATGTGCTGCATGTGAAAAGCGATTGCCGGTTCCTGCCGGTGCGGCAGCACGAGGTGCCTGCGGCTGAGGCTGCTCCGGTTTTTTCGGCTGCAGTTTTTTAATCGAAAGGCCAATCTTTCCGTGCTCATCTATCGTGAGCACCTTCACTTTAACCTTCTGGCCTTCCTTCAAAAAGTCGTTGACATCATTTACATAGACATCTGCAACCTCTGAGATGTGAACTAATCCGACCTTATGGTCTCCCAAATCCACAAATGCACCGAATTTCGTAATACCGGTAACTGTTCCTTCCACTACTCCGCCAACTTCAATGGCCAAAATACTCTTTCCCCCTTAAGTTAAAAGTTGAATTTATTATACCCTTGCCGCTCTTTGAGTGTCAAGGAAATATACAGGTTCAGCGATGCGCCGAAATGTACGGCATTTCGCCCTGACGCGTCATTCCGAGATCCTCACGGGCAACCTTTTCGATATAGTTCGGATCTTCAAGACCGGCGCGCTGTTCCTTTAATTCGGCATTTCTTACACGCGCCGCTTCCAAACGAGCCTGTGCCGCTTCATAATCACGGTTCAGGGCATTCAAATGAAACTGCTGCTCAACGAAGGTATAAGAAAAGTACACAGCGATTACAACCAACGCTGCGACAAACCAATTGAAACGAATACTATTCTTTTTTCGTTCCATAACCTATCCCCTCATCTTCGAAAACGTCTAATAAGGCATCTTCACAAGATACCATTCTAATCATACTAATATTTCAGTAATTATGCAAGAATAAAATACTTCTTTCGTATGTCTGACCGCCGAATTTTTTATCCGGCCTAAGTATTTTTCAGCTTATCCTCTTCCTCCTGCGGATACGGCAGATAGAATCCTGACGTAAGAACTTCACGGTAAAACACCCCGCAGGAATCGCACTGGTATTTCGGCTTGGTATTTTCCATATCGACTTTGCCATTCACAACACGAACTGCTCCGCCTTCTACCTCACGGAACTCACGACCGCATTTCGGACAGTGCCGCTTTCCGTTTGCATCTTTTTCAAGAGACACAGGCCCTTCCTTCGGAACAGGCGGTTTGACTATATGTTCCTTATGCTGGCTCTTAACGGCTTCCTCCAACGGGAAAACATCGTAATAGCCCGTGGACATAACCTCTCTATAGAAAACGCTGCACTTTTTGCAATTATACCGCGGCTTATAATTCTCCATATCCAAATGCCCGTTTACGATTGCTACAGCGCCGCCATCAGAGTATTCCAACGGGCTGCCGCAGTTCGGACACAGAAATGTATCGTCATTTCTCTGAAGCTTTCTTAGCGTCATAATCTCACCCAGATACTTTCCCTAGAAATGTATTACCTGTTTCAACCAAAAAGTCACACTATTATTTTATTCGATATCGAACTGAAAAATACCTTTTATGATTTAAAAAATTTTTTGTATTATTTTATGCCCGAATAAATTTTTCCAATTCCCCGGACAATGTCTCCGCAATATCCCGTGCCGCATACGGACGTTTGAGCGCATGCTCTCTTTCACGCATCGCCGCGAGCTTCTCCGGAGAGGAAAATATACCGTTTAATTCTTCCTCAAGCTTCGTTTCTTTATTTACCCATACAGCCGCGCCGAGACGCGAAATATACACCGCGTTTTCCGTTTCGGGGCCGGGAATAGGCTCGTGCAGTACCATAGGCAGCTCTGCCGAAAGAGCTTCTGTTATGGTCAATGCGCCGGGTTTGCTTATCAAAAGGTCTGCCGCCGCCATATAATCCCTCACCGCCTGGGTAAATCCAAGCACACGGACATTCTGCCGCGATTCCTTGGCTGTTTCCTCAAGCCGTCTTTTGAGTTCTTCGTTCCTTCCCGCTATAACAATGAGCTGCAGCTTCTGCTCTACCTTTTCCAGTGTCTTTAAGGTATATTCCATTCCTCCAAGACCAAGTCCGCCGCCCATAATCAGCACTGTCGGTATTTCAGGAGTGAAGCCAAGCCCTGCAAGCACCGATGACCTGTCTTCAGTCTGATGAAAGCTTGCCTTTACCGGTATTCCCGTAACCCAGACATTATCTGCCGGAAGCCCCGCTGAAATCAGGTCCGTTTTCATAGCTTCACGGGCTACGAAATAACAGTCCGCGTTAGTGTATATCCACATTTGATGGACTGAGTAATCCGTAATAACAGTAGAAAACAGAAATTCCTCCGGGTGTCTTTCCTTTCTCCATGAAGCTGCTCCGGCAGGAAACGGGTGCGTACATACGATTGCATCAGGCCTGTACTTTTTCACCAAAGACGCAATATCCGCAGAGGTTATTGCAGATATAAGACTCTGTACTGAAAGCCCTCCTGCTTTTCCGCCTGTAAAACGATACATCAGCTCATAAAGATTCGGAATAAATTTCAGCATGAAAAGATAGCATGCCTTCATGAAAGCTGTCGCCCATGATATTTTCCATTCCGTGAAGTCAACTATCTCAATTGACGCATCAGGATATTTAATTCTAAGTTCATCTGAAACTGCTTCAGCGGCTTTGATGTGCCCTGAACCGATTGAAGCGGCAATGATGAGAAAGCTCCTTCCCTTCATGCTTTCCTCCGTAAAAACCAAAAATTACGACAATCATTCTATCATATTGATATTTGTATCGCAATCCGAGCCCGATTATGCCGTGATTCCACCATCAACGGTCCAAGCCGCTCCGGTGACAAAACCCGCAGACTCTGAAGCCAGGAAAACAATTACTGCCGCAGCCTCCTCGGCAGTTCCGATTCGTCCGACGGGATATACAGACGCCATCATCTTAAGAGCATCCTTCTTTGAAGGCTCGTTTTCTACCTGCTTTTCCGTCAAAGGAGTCATAATGTCGCCCGGGCAGACACAGTTCACTCGCACGCCCCATGACGCTGTTTCCAATGCCAATGCTTTCGTGTAGAGCGTGACCGCGCCCTTGGACGCGCAGTAAAGACTGCAGCCGAAATTGCCCTGAAGCCCCGCGTCGGAGGAAACATTGACAATATTTCCTTTTTTCTTTTTCAAAGCGGGCAGAGCGTATTTGGACATAAACATCGTTCCCTTGATATTTGTGTCCATAATCGCGCTGTAGGATTCCTCTGTCAGATTTTCGGCAGATTCCTCCATATAGATTCCTGCCGAGTTTACGAGACAGTCAAGACGTCCCCACTGCTGCAGCGCTTCCTGTACCGCGTTTTTGCAGTCCTCAGGCTTTTGAACATCAGCGCGTATAAAGTGAACGTCCTCAGACTCTCTGCGCAAAAGCTTCAATGCCTTCTGTCCCTTTTTCGCGTCCCGTCCAAGAACGGATACAATATAGCCCAGATTCAGGAACATTTTTGCCGCGGCAAGACCGATTCCCGATGTGCCTCCTGTAATCAAAACTGCTTTCTTTTCCATGCTTTCACTTCCATAATCCTACACAAGAACATTACTCTTCTTTTTTCGCTTCATTCCAAAACGCAATCAATGCATCAGTATCAAACTTTTTCCAATCTCCGCCGTTTTCATTAATTTTATTCTCAACAAATGAAAAACGTCTGCGGAATTTTCTGTTTGCCTTCATGATAGCAACCTCAGCAGGAACTTTCAAAAGTCTGGAGAGATTTACGCATGCAAACAGAAGGTCTCCCATTTCTTCTTCGATTTCGGACTGATTTCCTTTTGCGGCAGCAGCCTTCAGCTCATCTGCCTCTTCGCGGCATTTATCCCATGCCTGCTTTATATCAGGCCACTCAAAGCCTACCCCTGCAGCACGCTGCTGGAGCTTTGCCGCGGCAAGAAGTCCCGGAAGCTCAGGAGGTAGCCCGTCTATAACGGAGCTGCGCTCAGGCTTTTCTTTTCTCTTTAATGCTTCCCACTCCACCATCACCGCAGCCGCGTCAGATGCTTCAACATCTCCGAAAATATGCGGATGGCGGCGAATCATCTTTTCAGAGATGCCGTCTATAACATCCTGCATGGAGAAGCTTCCTGTCTCCTCCGCGATACGTGCCTGAAAAACGATCTGCAGGAGCAGGTCTCCCAGCTCCTCGCACAAAAGCTCCTTGTCGCCCGTATCTATTGCTTCAATCACCTCATAGGCTTCCTCAAGAATGTGCTTTCTGAGAGATTCAGGCGTCTGTTCGCGGTCCCACGGACATCCGCCGGGCTCACGCAGGCGGCACATTATTTCCGTGAAAGGAGTGAAATCGAAGCGCTCGTCCTTTTTCCTTGCAGGAATGTAAACACTTGTAAGGTGGTCTATATCCGGCTGACGGTCCAGCTGATACAAAGGAATCCTGCGGATTGACTCGTCAGGCAGACCGAGATTATGCGTATAAATAATCTCAAACTCATCAGGCAGAAGCTCCATAAGGCTGAGCTTCGCCTCTGAAGCTATCATCGGGCTGTAGACCTGCGTTATGATAATTCCCGTAGGTATATCAAGGGGCAGCCGCTCCAGGTCCGCAGCATCAACAATCGTAAGACCGCTTATAGGGTCTATTCCCAGGCGCGTGTAAAGCACCTCTACGAAGCTCATTGCGGGCAGGATAGTAAGCTCTACATTTTTCTCCTGTGCCTTTTCACGAAGCAGAACCACTGTGCGCTCCGCTACAAGAGGGCTTCCCGGTACTGCATATACCAGTGTTTCTCCCTTTGCCGCCCTGCCGATAAGCTCTTCTGCGATAGAATTATACAGAGACTCAAAATCCTCTGCGGTTTCATATCTGTCATCAAAAGAGGAAAACTCAATCCCCTTCTTTTTCAATTCATCTGCCGTCGGATGTACGGCTGTTCTCAGTACGAGCTCAGGCGCGTTCTTCATAAGCTCCCATGCTTCCATGGACATGAGCCCGAAGGAACCCGGCCCCATTCCTACTACCGTGATACTTCCCATTCAGGGTTTCTCCTTTCTTTTCACAAGCTGAACATCTTCCCCTGCCAGACTCAAAAGCACCGATTTAAGCAGGGACAGGACGTCCTTCTTCTGTTTTTCCGTCATGCGTATGCGTATTGTCTGCTGAAGAGGAAGAAGCTTCATTGCCATTCCCATTCTCTTTTTCAGGCCCATTAAATGCTCGGGAGCAATTTTATGCTCCGGCCAGAGAACAAGCTCCAAAAGCATATCCTTCTGCACCATTGAACGAATGCCGAGGTCACGGGCATAATTCTTTATGCGCGCCACCTCTATGAGCCGCATAACAGGCTTCGAAGGCTCTCCGAATCTGTCTATGAGGTCGTCTATGAGACGCTCTATCTGCTTTTCATTCCTTACCGCCGCAATGCGCTGATATATCTCAATCTTATGCATTGCGTCATCAATATATCCGCCATCAAGATATGCCTCGACGGTAAGCTCGATGACAGGCTCAGGAATTTCCTTGACAGGCTGCCCGGTACGAAGCTGCTGAACAGCTTCATCAAGCAGCTGACAGTACATCTCAAAACCAACGCTCGCTATATGACCATGCTGCTGCGAACCAAGAAGATTGCCTGCGCCGCGTATCTCCAAATCGCGCATTGCAATTTTGAAGCCCGCGCCAAGCTCGGCAAATTCCTTCATTGCCTGCAGTCTTTTTTCGGCTGTCTCTGTCAGAACCTTATCCCGCTGATAAACGAAATAAGCAAACGCCATTTTCTTGCTTCGTCCAACACGCCCTCGCATCTGATAAAGCTGTGACAATCCGAAATAATCGGCATTGTAGACAATAATTGTATTGGCATTGGCTACGTCAAGACCGTTTTCTACAATACTGGTAGCAAGGAGAATATCATACTCACCCTCGTAGAAATCCATCATGACTCTTTCAAGCATATCCTCAGGCATCTGCCCGTGTGCCGTCTGTATTCTTGCCTCAGGCACCAGTGCTTCCAGCTTCAGGCGCATACGGTCTATTGTTTCGACACGGTTGTATATGAAATATATCTGCCCTCCGCGTTTTAACTCTCTCCGTATTGCTCCCGCGATAATGCTTTCATTCGACTCAATGACGTATGTCTGTATCGGGTAACGCTCCGCAGGAGGTGTTTCGATAATACTCATATCCCTTGCACCCACAAGCGACATGTGCAGGGTACGCGGAATAGGTGTAGCCGACAGGGTAAGTACATCGATACCCGCAGAAAGCTTTTTGATTTTTTCCTTCTGCTTTACTCCGAACCGCTGCTCCTCGTCAACAATCAAAAGCCCCAGGTCCTTGAATTTCACCTTGCGGGAATTCAAAAGAGCATGGGTTCCTATGAGTATATCCACTCTGCCCTCGGCAGTCTTTTCCAGTGTAGCCTTCTGCTCCTTCGCCGTGCGGAAACGGCAGATAACATCAACATTCGGACCGAATTTCATAAACCGCTCCGAAAAGGTCTGATAATGCTGCTGCGCCAAAACTGTAGTCGGAACCAGCACTGCAACCTGACGTCCACCCATAACCGCCTTAAAAGCAGCACGGATAGCAACCTCTGTCTTTCCGAAGCCCACATCACCGCAAAGCAGACGGTCCATGGGGACAGGCTTTTCCATATCGCTTTTTATATCCCGTATGGCTGCTAGCTGGTCCGGTGTTTCCTCGTACTGAAAGGCATCTTCAAATTCCTTCTGCCACGGCGTATCCTCAGGATATGCAAAGCCCACTGTTTCACGGCGCTTTGCATAGAGCTTTATGAGGTCCTGGGCAATATCCTCCGCGGACGCCTTTGCTTTTGCTTTAGCCTTTGCCCATTCCGTGCCTCCCATTTTATGAAGGCGCGGAGTCTCACCCTCTGAGCCTATATATTTCTGTAAAAGCTGCACCTGGTCTGTCGGGACAAAGAGCTTATCGTCACCGCCGTATTTTATGTGCAGATAATCCTTCTTTACGCCGCCAACATCAAGAGTGATTACGCCGAGATATTTTCCGATACCGTGATTTACATGGACAACATAATCTCCCGTATGTATTTCACGGAAATGGGATATTTTGCTTGCATCGGGAGTTGACAGCATTCTACGCTTCTTTTTCTGATGCCCGAAAATATCCTTTTCGGTGACGACTACAAGCTTTGCGTCAGGCAGCTCAAAGCCCCCCGACAGAATACCCTCCGCTACGCTTACAAGCTTTTCGTCCAGATGGTCGGGGTTTGGGATTGCCACGGAAGGAATACGGTTTTTCGCAAGCATTTCCCTCATGGACGAGCATTTTATATTGTCACCCAGAAGTACAAGCAGCTTTTGCCCGTTTTCGTGCCATTCCTTCATATCCCCCGTAAAGAGGTCAAACTGCTTCTGATACGGCGCAACGGCTTTTACAACGACACTCATGATAGCATCAGGATCTGCGTCATGCACCTTCTGCAGCATCAGCGCCGTATAAAAAACATTATTCGGCGCACTTGCCTCAAGCAAATCCTCCCACGAAAAAACCTGTGTTTTTATATCCGGATTTTCTCTTATGCTCTGACGTATGCTCTCTCTGATTCGCATAGGCTCATCAAATTGAACAACACCGTTTCCTTCAAGATAGGAAATAAAGATTTCAGGCCGTCCGGAAGCGTCCGTATCAGCCAGTGGAAGTACACGTACCTCTCCGATATTGTTTGTGGAGCGCATGGACTCTATTTCAAATTCACGGAGAGAATCTATTTCATCATCAAAAAACTCAATACGCACAGGACTGAGCATATTGATAGGAAACACGTCCACAATACCGCCTCGGGCGCTGAACTGTCCCATGCGTTCTACCTCTGCCGCATGCTCATACCCGAGATTTGTAAGGCGCTGCAGGAGCTCTTCACGCTCCATGACATCACCAATCTTCAGCGAAAGACTGAGACGCGCAAACTCCTGACGGGACATGCCCTTCTGTATCGCTGCCGCTGCGGTTGTCAAAACCACCACAGACTCATGGCGCATAAGACGTCCGAGAACGTCCATTCTTTTTGCCATAAGCTCAATACTCTTTGCAGCCACCGCAAAATTTGCCTGGTCTACCTCAGGAAGCTCCACCACTTTTGTTTCCGGAAGCAGAAACGACAGGTCATCTCTCCACGCCGAAAGAGCCGCCTGATCCGGTGTGATGATAATCCACGGACAGTCAACGGCGTCATACGCTGCCGCCAAAACCGCATGCTTCGGAGCATCCGCCAAACCGTAAACAAAGCTTTGATGCTTTTTCTTCGCGAACGCCTCACATATTTCAGCTATATTTTTATCCTGCCTCATAGCGGCAAAAAGAGCCTTCATTACTTTCCTCCTGCAACACCAAAAGGACTGCTGACAAATTCATCAGTAGTCCGTTTTCATCCGTGTATGTGTATCTCAGCCAACAGGCGCTAAAACTCCGCCTGTATATTCTTTACTTTATAATACAACTTTTTTCAGCGCATACAAATATACATGAGATAAATTAAATAAAACGCAAGCATAAAAATGCCTTCATTGCGTGAGATAGTTCCCTTGGTCCATGAACAGATAAGGAGAATAACACTGACCACAAGAAGCACACCTGCATCAATTAAATTTTCCATGATAAGAGCAACAGGCTGGATAACCGTTGCTACACCGAGAATTCCCAAAACATTAAAGATATTGGATCCGACGGCATTTCCTACCGCCATATCCACCTCGTCTTTTTTTGCTGCCACAACAGATGTTACAAGCTCCGGAAGACTTGTTCCGCATGCAACAATGGTGAGACCGATAAGAGTTTCCGAAAGGCCGAAAAGACGTGCGACTGTGATTGCGCCGTAGTGGAACTCCATCCCTGCAACCATACGGTCACCGCCTACGACAAGGTCACCGCCTGCGATTATGGCAATAATGCCCAGTACAATATAAAGCGCAGCCGCGGGCATGGATTTCGGAGCCTCCTCCGTAATATCCTCCTGCATCTGCTCAGCCTCAGCCTGAAGCTTTTCATTTCTGAACTTCAAAGCAGCATATATCGTCCTAGCCAGGAAAAAAGCAAACAGTCCGAGAAGAACTATTCCATCTGCACGGTCAAGCACACCAATGTTTCCGTCCGCCGGCTTTGCTCCCGTAAGAGCAAGGGCTATCATGACAATCATCGCCAGTATGGAGAACGGGATATCAAACTTGCGTGTTGAGCCGTCAACCGCCAGCGGAACAAAAACCGCGCTCATACCCAGAACAACGACAGTATTGAAAATATTTGACCCGGTAACATTACTTATTGCGAGAGAATTGCTCCCCGCAAGCGCAGCCGTCACGCTGACAGCCAGCTCGGGCAGACTCGTGCCCAGGGACACAATAGTAAGTCCTATGATAAGAGGCGGTACATGAAGCCTTTTCGCGACTGCAGAGCTTCCCTCTACAAACGCATCAGCGCCCTTAATGAGAAAGAAAAATCCGACCACAAGCGATATGACGGATGTAATGATTGCTGTTAACATCTGACACTCTCCTTAAAAACATAAAAACAATAACTTGATAATTCTATCATATAGTTATTTCTCAAACAAGAACAGTCTTTTATGACGAAAACTAAACGATTGTCTTATTTGAAAAAATTTTATTATAATAAAAGGAATTTCGGCATCAATGGCGAATATAAAATATGTTGAAGAATTATCTTTTTTAGCGGCAACGAAAATCTAACTCATGAAGGGGGAATTATTGTGCGATCTGTATCTCTGGAGGAATTAAATCCCGGTATGATTCTCGCACGCTCCATCATCAATGACGACATGGTTGTCGTGCTTTCGGAGGGAACACTTCTGACGAAGGCACATATAACGCGGTTGGGCTTTTTGGATATCCCCACCGTCTATGTCAAGGATGAATATGAACTCAGCGAAACATTCCAGAATGTCTCCGCAATGTTCAATCCGAGCAATGCATTTGTAACGGAATACAAAGAAGTTCTCAGCACGGCGCGTTCTATTTTTGATGAAACCGCAAATTCCAATCAGGCGCCTGTAGAAAAAACACGCACCATGGTTTCAGATACGCTGGCACCTCTTGCAAAGCAAAGCGGCGCTATTGATTATCTGCTTGAAGTAAACCATCTTGCAACAGATATTTACAACCATTCGGTCCGAGTTGCTATTCTTGCCGGCGTTCTTGCAAAATGGATGCACAAGGACAAGCAGGAAACACAGGATATTATTCTCGCAGGCTTCCTTCATGACATAGGAAAAACAAAATTCCCGCAGCGCCTTATTGATAAGCAGGTTGAAAACCTGCGCGGAGATGACCTTGACGCTTATATACAGCATACTATGGACGGTCAGCAGATATTAAACGCAAGTCCGAATCTCTCCGATGGCGTTAAGCTCGCTGCTATGCAGCACCATGAATGCATGGATGGTTCAGGCTTCCCCTTCAATCTTTCGGGTGCCGAAAACATCCATCTGTACGCGCGAATCATTGCAGTCTGCAATCTGTATGATAATATCACCACAGAGCGTGAAGGCGCTCGCAAGAGCACACCTTTCGAGGCTATCGACCGCATAACCGCCGACATGTACACGAAGCTCGACCCGAACGTATGCGTCCCATTCCTCGAACACATCAAGGACGCATTCCTCGGCTCGCGCGTCATGCTCCAGAACGGACTTATCGGCACAATCGTCCGCTACAAGAACGATTATGCGGCAAGACCTCTCATCCGTCTCACGCAGGATGAAATCCTCGATTTGAACCAGTATCCGAACATGCAGATTATCGAGTATAACCCGAAAAGCTAATACAAGCGAAGCAAAAAGGGCGTTACACAGCTTTCACTGCGTAACGCCCTCTTTTTATTTCACAACGATATTTACGAGTTTTTTCGGAACGGCGATGACTTTTACGATAGTCTTGCCCGCGATGAGTTCTTTTACACGCGGCTGAGCCAGTGCAGCTTCCTGAATTTCATCTTTTCCGAGGGAAGCAGCTACGACAATCTTATCACGTACCTTGCCGTTAATCTGCAGAACGATTTCGATTTCATCCTGTACCTGTGCGGATTTATCAGCCTTCGGCCATTTCTGGGCGTGTACGCTGCCCTCTCCTACGACCTGACTCCACATTTCTTCTGTAATGTGCGGAGCAAAAGGAGCAAGCATCTTGATAAGGTTCAGTACGACCTCACGGGCAAGTCCTGCATTAAGCTCAGGAACATCCTTACCGTTTTCCGGATAGAATGTATAGAATGCGTTTACAAGCTCCATGACAGCGGAAATTGCCGTATTGAACGTGAAGCGGTCACGGATATCCTCAGTTACTTTATCAATGGTTACATGAAGGATACGGCGAAGGTCTTTTTCTTCCTTCGTGAGCTTCGATACATCATAGGTATCGGAAGCACC
>NZ_CDXDFU010000177.1:0-2079 GCF_978017985.1 Schwartzia sp. (in: firmicutes)
ACGTAAGGCTGCAGTAGAAGAAGCGGAAAAACTTCAGAGTACGGTGCCGCAAGCAGTGCAGGAAACTAAAATACAGAAAGCAGCGGAAGTACGGGAAGCATCTCGGGTTTCCTCCGGGGATGGTGATGATAACAAAAGCACCATGAAGAAGGCTGCGATTGGTGTGGTAGTGGTTCTGTTGTTGATAGGCGCATATTTTATGTTCGGCAAAAAGAAAGAGACACCGCCTGCACCTGAAGTGCCGAAGGTTGAAACGAAAGCGGAAACGGAAGCGGGAACGAAGTCAGATAGCGAAAAACCTGCTGATCCGTCGGCCATAGAAGCAAAGCTGAAGGAATATGCAGAGGCAGTAAAAGCTGCTAATGAACAGAAAAAGCAAGACGCCACTGCGAATGAGAAACTTGTCTTTTTGGTTGAGAGCGTACGGCGTGAAGGCAACGATTTGTTGGTTCTTGGGCATTTCTATAACGGCAAAAAGAATCGGACGATAGTCACGGTTAAAGCTATGGAATTGGATATCGTATTACGCGATATGGATAAGGAACTTCTGAACGAGAAGAATATTCAATACAAAGAATCGTTTACCGGAATGAATATTAGGCCTCTTCAGGATTCAGAGCAGATGACAGTGAAGCTTCCAAATAAAGCGCCTGCGGGAGAATTCAACAATTTTACCGTTACGGTGCACGATGTCCATTGGGAAGCTGTAGGTAAATGAGGTGAGGTGCGATGATGAAAAAAATCAGGATAACCTTGTTAAGTGTCGTTTTACTGTTTGTGTTCACGAGCCAGGCGTTTGCAGAATTGCCCGCAAACCGTATCGCGCTGGGAGTGCAGTTAGGCGCGACGGTTTCCCAGGTGAAAAATGTGTTTGGCGTACCGGACCGCATCACAAAGGAGCAGGTAAAGTCGGAGGCTTATGGGGATTTTGTGGAAACCACAATGACTTACGGGAACGATGCTATCGTTGTCAAGTTTTATAATGAGAATGCCTGGCGGATTGAATCCAACAGTGATAACGGTTGGGGTACACCTGATGGGGTGACGGTGGGCATGTCGATGAAAGAGATGGTTGCCCGACTGGGGAAGGAGGATATTAAAAACCCGGCGGAAAACGGTGAAACGCTGTACTGGTATAACCATGATACCAAGAGCCAGGAAAACCGCGGCAATCTGTATGTGTTTGTAAAAAACAACCGTGTTTCCCGGATTGTGATTGCGTATCAGTGAGATAATTTTTCGGTTATGACGGCTTTTGTTCCAGGATTTTTACGAAAGGTAAAAGAAGAACAGTTTTGTGGCCTTTGTATCATGATAAGTTAAAGTTTAGTAAAGAATGAAATGGGGCAGGAGGCTGACTATGAAACATAATAATACGGGTAAACATACCGGTGTTTTCAAACGGCTCTATACGATATTTGCGTGCTGTGTGTTTTTTGTTTCGCTGTTTGCCTGCGTTGCATTGGCTGCGGAGAACCATAACGGCGCAAAAAGAAATCCGAACGCAACGCATTTCCCAGTAACCGATTCCGGCAAAACTTCCCGGGAATTGTTTAAGGAAGGCGTATACCGGCGGTTTGCGGATGACAGTATGATTACCTATCTGGTTGTGATGCACAAGAAGGGTGATCTGGCGGGTGATCCCTTTGAACGTACCTACATCGGTATCGAGTCTGTACAGCGGAATCACCCCGGCGGAAAACCGGATGGCAGCGTGTTTATGGCGGCCCGACTGCGGAGTCCGAGAGAGGTAAAACGCTATCTGGGCATGAAGGATAATCCGCCGGTAATAAACGACAATGAGCTGCCCTTCCTGCTGGATTATGCGGATACAATCCGCAACGGACAAAAAGGGATGCTTAAGAACCAGCCGAAGATGTATATCATGCTTCCCACCGATGAAGGACGCATCAACATCATCGGCGGTCCGGATAACCTGCCGGCGCCTGTTATGGGGCATTACATCCCTGTAACGGACAGGCCGGCTCCGCTGGTGCTGCAGCAGGCCATGATCAAATGCATGCTGGAAGATTTCATTCCCGCCGCAACCAATATGCTGAGTAACTCCCAGTTCTATGA
>NZ_CDXDFU010000178.1:0-2318 GCF_978017985.1 Schwartzia sp. (in: firmicutes)
CCTAAAAACATCGGGGTTCGTTTCATAACAATCCTCCTCCGTACAGTACCATTAACAGCATTTCTATTATATCAAATAATCTTTAATACTGCACATGGTAAATAATTTGGCAAAATGTCCATGTCTGACATACAGTTAGGATTTTCCCGGCAGTTCAATGCGGTCGAGAATACCTGCCAGCCGTGCCAGAAGAATGCCGTAGTTCGTCATGGGCACTCCCTGCGCCTTTGCCTGCTCCGCCCGCGAAAGAACATAGCGACGGTTGAACATGCAGGCTCCGCAGTGCACCACAAGGTCATACGGGGTAAGGTCCTCAGGGAAATCCGCCCCCGAAACCACATCAACCGTAATACCGTCTCCCAAAAGAGCGCGGAGCTTTGTCGGTATCTGTATGCGCCCGATATCTCCGTCCACGGGATTGTGGGTACAGGCTTCGGCGATAAGAATATGCGCGTCCTTGGGGAGCTTGTCAATTTCCTTTGCCGATTCCGCAAAAAATGAGATATCTCCCTTATAATGTGCCATGAGCACGGAAAATGATGTTAATCTGCTCTGGGGCGGCTTTTTGTCATATACTTTTTTAAATACCTGCGAATCCGTGATAATGAGCTTTGGCGGTTCCTTCAATGCGCCGAGCGCATCATCGAGCCTGTCTGTTGTCGCCGAAAGCACAACGCACGAGCGGTCAAGCAGGTCTCTCATTGTCTGCACCTGCGGCAGGATAAGACGTCCCTTCGGAGCCTGTATATCCTGCGGCATCACAAGCAGCACCGTATCTCCGGGCTGTACCAGGTCGCCCGTAAGGGACACGGCGTCATAATCCTCGGGCAGCTTTTCAAGCACGGCACGGCGTATAGCCGCGATTCCCATACCCGTTTCAGCGCTGACACACAGGGGCTTGTCACCAAGCTCCCTTTCCACCGCTTCAGCCAGTGCCCTGCCGCCGTCATCTTTTTTGTCGCACTGGCTTACAATAAGCAGCACGGGTGTTTTTGATTTGCGGAATGCTCCATGCCACACCCTTGCCTTAGCTATTTCCGCTTCTTCGCTTATAAGCAGCAGCGCTATATCCGTACGGCGCGCCGCCTCCTTTGTTTTTCCTACGCGCTGGTGTCCGAGCTCTCCCTCGTCGTCATAGCCTGCTGTATCAATGAACACCACCGGACCTACGCCGAAAAGCTCCATGGATTTATAAACGGGGTCCGTCGTTGTTCCTGCCACCTCGGAGACCAATGCGGTATGCTGGTTCGTGAGAGCATTTATAAGTGATGACTTGCCGCTGTTCCGTGTGCCGTACAGCCCGATGTGCAGGCGTTCAGCCCGCGGAGTACTCTGAAGTGACACTTGACAATCCCCTTTCTTTTTACGAAAATATTATGGATATTATTTCTTATTTGAAGGTAACAGCATTATTATACCATAGCATAACTAAAGGAGTATTTTATGGATTATACAAATTTCGAGGTCGGCCAGACTTTTCCTCTGCCCATACGTGCCCAGGGAGACGGCGGTCTCTTTCAGGTTGATTCAAACGGAACAATGTTCGTCCTGCAGCTGAGCCGCACGGATATCATAGCAATTGAAGCCTTCCGCACGGGACACATGCAGTTCGCGCTATACGAGGAGGACGATCTTCTTTTCTTCCTATATCAGATTGACGGCATTTTCAAGGAAGGCTGGGGCGATGCGCCATTTGCGCTCCACACGCTGAAAAAGGAACAGCTTCCTGCCATTGAGACATTGAACGACCCGACACTCCATCTTTATCTCGTGGATTCACGCCTGAACGTGCTTCTCGCTCTCCGTTCCGTGCAGATGGACGAAAAATTCTTCGAAACGCTCCGCCGCCACACGGATTCCCAGCTGAACTCTCCGTTGAATCCGTCGGAGCACATGCAGCGCATCGGAAAAATCTACATGAGCATGAGTCCTGCAGACATGCGTGAGAAAGCATCTGCTGTGCTCGACGTTCCCATGGACATCACGATTCCGAAACGCCACTGATTTCCAATACCCCCAGTACATCACAAAAAGCCGCCCGAGGGCGGCTTTTTTATTGTGCAAATTACATATGCTTTGCGGGAATCGGGCCGCGGGAAAGGGCAATCGTTCCCGTACGGGCGATTTCGATAATTTCATAGTCCGAAAGGACCTCGCAGATAGCGTCGATTTTCTTTGCGTTGCCCGTAAGCTGGATGACTACATTGGAACGGCTGATATCCACTATCTTTGCGCGGAAGGTATTCACGATATTCACGATATCCGCGCGGGTATCAGCAGTAGCGCGGACCTTTATGAGCACCAGCTCGCGGGCGAGG
>NZ_CDXDFU010000179.1:0-7039 GCF_978017985.1 Schwartzia sp. (in: firmicutes)
ATCATATTCCGCTGAGCGAGATTATTTACGATTATTTTGATATATTGAAATCAACGACACGTGGATACGCATCGCTGGACTATGAGCTTGCCGATTACCAGCCGGCCAAGCTCGTGAAACTCGACATCCTCCTTAACGGAGAGCCCGTCGATGCTCTTTCAACAATTGTTTTCGCGGATCATGCGGCTTACCGTGGGCGTCAGCTTGCGGCGAAGCTCAAGGAAATCATCCCGAAGCAGATGTTCGAGATTCCGATTCAGGCAGCGGTCGGAAGCAAAATTATCGCCCGTGAAAACGTACGCGCATTCCGCAAGGATGTCCTTGCAAAATGCTATGGCGGCGATATATCGCGTAAGCGTAAGCTGTTAGAAAAACAAAAGGAGGGCAAGAAGCGCATGAAGGCGGTAGGCAGTGTCGAGATACCACAGGAAGCCTTTATGGCGGTCTTGAAAATTCACTGATGAGCTACGGAGTCTACATTCACATCCCATTCTGCAAGAAGAAATGCCAGTATTGTGATTTTCCTTCGTGGGAAGGAAAGGAAGACCTCATGTCTGCATATACGCAGGCAATCGTCAAGGAAATTGAAGCACAGGAGCCCTTCCTGGCAAAGGCAGGCCCCGCGTCCAGCGTATTTATCGGGGGAGGAACACCGACGGTTATACCTATCACGCAGCTCGAACGCATCATTGATGCAGTGCGTGAAAATATTCCGTTGGAGCCTGAGGCGGAGTTTACCGTCGAGGCGAACCCCGGTACAGTGACGCTGGAGCATATGACGGCGCTCTACACCATGGGTGTCACGAGGCTCTCCATCGGAGCGCAGACCTTTGAAAATGATATTTTGGAGCGCATCGGACGCATTCACACTGCGCAGGATATTAAGGACGCGGTGCGCTGGGCACGTGCCGCGGGATTTACTAATGTCAGCATGGACCTCATGTACGGATTGCCTGGGCAGACAATGAAGAATCTCGTCGACAGTATAGGCTCTGCCATGGATCTTGCGGTGACTCACATGTCCGTTTATGGCCTTCAGGTGGAGGACGGAACTCCATTAAAGGCAAAAATTGAATCAGGCGAAATCACTCTTCCCACAGAGGAAGAAACGGAGGCCATGTACGACTACGTTGTGAATAATCTGCCTCCTTATGGTTTTGCAAGATACGAAATTTCGAATTTTGCCCGGGACGGCTTTGAGAGCCGCCACAATCTCGGTTACTGGACCGACCAGCCCTATATCGGCTTTGGCGCGGCAGCACATTCTTACTGGAACGGACGGCGCACGGAAAATCTCAGGACACCTGAGGAATACATCGCCAGCATCGAACGCGGTGAATCCCCGGCCCGTCCGGAGGAGCCGTCTACACCGGAGATTCAGATGGCAGAATTCTGTTTCCTTGAGCTCAGGACGGTGCTCGGCATAAACCGCGCCCAGTTTGAAAAACGCTTCGGATGCACGGTGGAAAGTGTATATCAGGAGGTTATTGACGAGCTTACGGAAAAGGGACTTCTGACATCGGACGATAAATACTTCAGGCTTACTCCAAAGGGAATGAAGCTCGGAAACGTCGCTTTCCGTGAATTTCTGCTTTGAGGGGGATAAATAATATGATGAAGAAATTTTTCGCGTCGGCAGCTGCAGCAATGCTTCTTATGGGAACTGTACCTGCCATGGCAGCACCTGAGCTTTCTTCTGTTCAGGTCAGCGAAGCACAGGTCAAGGCGAACAGGATTGTGCCGAATAAAAAAATTAACTTTGTGTTTGCTGAGTGGCAGGATTTCCGTACCGATGAAAACTTCATGCAGGACGATATCCGCACCACGGCTGATGCATATTGGATAACTCCGTACTGCCATGTAATGAATGAGCAGATTACCCAGACACGCACAGGAAGCAGAGACTTCAAAGCAATACCTGAGGCGGGAAAGGAATATCAGCTCCGCATCATGATTGCGTCACGCCGTCTGGATATTGATGCTATACGCGGCGCTGAAATTACGGTGAAGCAGGGACGGCGTGAGCTTGTGCCCATGCGCGTACGCTACACGAACATTCAGCGCGTGGAGGAGAAGGATATACTCTATTCCACCACATGGAATAAAATCGGTCTGGTGCTTGATTTTGCCGTTGAGGATGTGGATGAAAAGCTTCCGCTCTCGGTCACGGTCCGTGCCAACGGAAGCACACCGATTATTTTCCCCGAGTTTGAAAACAAGATTGAATACGACAGCTACGATACAAAGCAGCAGGAATTCAAATGGTATCCGCTGCATGACAGACTTTAATTAAGAAAGAAAAGAGGCAGGGCTGTGGCTCTGTCTTTTTTCTTTCCTGTTAGTTTATTTTTTTATTTTGACTTATTGACTTTTTGATGTATAAGAGGTATATTCTTTATAGGTATTTAGCACTCAACTGGAAAGAGTGCTAACAAACGAGGAGGAGGAAAGGATGGACGAACGCAAACAGAGAATTTTGCAGGCAATCGTGCAGGACTATATTGAGTCTGCTGAACCGGTTGGTTCCCGCACGATAGCGCGCAGACATGATCTCGGCGTCAGTCCTGCTACGATTCGGAACGAGATGGCAGACCTTGAGATGCTTGGTTATCTCGAGCACATCCACACGTCATCAGGCCGAATCCCGTCCTCCAAGGGCTATCGCTTCTATGTCGATGACCTTCTTCCGGCAAAACCGCTTGAGGAAGAGGAGAAGGCTCTTATCGACAAATGGTATATGGAGCGTGTCCGCCGCATTGATGAAGTCTTTCAGGAGACCGCGCGCATCATATCGCACGTTACAAAAAATGTCTCTCTGGTGCTTGCGCCGCAGATGACACAGGCCGCCTTCCGCTGCCTACAGTTCCTGCCGTTGGATGAACGCCGTGCGATTGCTGTTATTATGACTGATGCCGGATTCATCGAGAACAAGATAGTCCCGATTCCGGACGGTGCGGCATTTGAAGATTTTCAGCGCATGGCACTTGTTATTAACGGATGCCTTGCAGGGCATACACTCGATGCGATATCCCCGGCAGTAATGAAGACAATCCGCGAGGAAATCGGAGATGAAAGTCTTTTTGAAGCGGCACAGGAGGTCATTCACCGCTCACTGGACACAGGGAAGCGCGAGCGCCTCTATCTGGGAGGTACCAGCGAGATACTCTCGCAGCCGGAATTTCATGATGTAGAAAAGGTCAAGGAAATTCTGCTTATGTTCGAAGAAGAACAGCTTTTGAAGGACATACTTCACGCGCATCTGGGAGAGGGACTCAAGGTTACTATCGGTAAGGAGAATGAAGTCAGAGGCATGCAGGAATGCAGTCTTATGACAGCGACCTACCATCTGGACGGCGAGCTTCTGGGAACGATTGCTGTTCTCGGACCTACACGTATGGAATATGGAAAGGCGATGACACTCCTCAATTACATGAACGGCCATTTGGCCGACGTGGTCAAAAAATTCCGCTGGTAGCGGCACGAGGTGAGAAAAATGGCATTCATGAAGGATAAAATGAAGAAAAAGGATGAAGTGAACTTGGAAGATATGCAGGAGCAGATTAACGAAGCGGCTGCGGAGGCAGAAGCAGAAAAAACGGAAGAAACTGTATCCGAAGCCGAAGCACCGGATACTGAAGCGGCAGAGCAGTCTGTTGATGAAACAGAAAAGCTCAAGGCTGAAATTGAAGAAAAGAAAAACCAGTACCTGCGCCTGCAGGCTGATTTTGAAAATTTCCGCCGCCGTACGCGGCAGGAAAAAGAGGAGTTGGGCGATGTGGTCACGCAGACCATTCTCAAGGATATGCTTCCGCTCCTGGATAACTTTGAAAGAGCCCTTGCTTCCGACAATAAGGACAGCGACGGCTTCCACAAGGGCGTTGAAATGATTTATAATCAGTTCGCCGAGACGCTCAAAAAGAACGGCCTCGAGTATATTGAGACGGAAGGAAAGAAATTCGACCCGAATTTCCATCAGGCCGTCATGAGGGTTCAGAATCCCGACCTCGAGGATGATACGATTGCGGCGGAGCTGCAAAAGGGCTATATCGTCAAAGGACGTGTTGTACGCCCGAGCATGGTACAGGTTGTTTCCAACTAGTTCTAAGCTAGTGAAATAAATAGATATTTAACATTTGTTTTATAACAGGAGGAAATAAAAATGGCAAAAGTAATTGGTATTGACCTGGGTACGACGAACTCTGTTGTATCCGTTATGGAGGGCGGCGAGCCCACGGTTATCACGAACCCTGAGGGCAGCCGTCTTACACCGTCCGTAGTTGGTTTCACGAAGGACGGACAGCGTCTTATCGGTCAGCTTGCAAAGCGTCAGGCTGTATCAAACCCGGACCGCACAATCCGTTCCATCAAACGCCACATGGGCGAGAACGACTACAAAGTGGATATCGACGGCAAAGGCTACACACCGCCTGAAATTTCCGCTATGATTCTTCAGAAGCTGAAAGCTGACGCAGAGGCATATCTCGGCGAGACGGTATCTCAGGCAGTCATCACTGTTCCGGCATACTTCAACGACAGCCAGCGTCAGGCTACAAAGGACGCAGGTAAAATCGCAGGCCTTGAGGTTCTCCGTATCATCAACGAGCCGACGGCTGCTGCTCTTGCTTACGGTCTTGATAAAGACAATGATGAAACGATTCTCGTATTCGACCTCGGCGGCGGTACATTCGATGTATCTATTCTTGAGCTGGGCGACGGCGTATTCGAGGTTAAGGCTACCAACGGTAACACGCACCTCGGCGGGGATGATTTCGATGCCCGTATCGTTGATTGGATGGCTGATGAATTCAAGAAAGAAAACGGTATTGATTTGAAAGCTGATAAAATGAGCGCTCAGCGCCTTGTTGAGGCAGCAGAGAAAGCTAAGATTGAGCTTTCCAGCATGCTCTCCACGAACATCAATCTGCCGTTCATCACGGCAGGTGCAAACGGCCCGCTCCATCTCGACCTTACACTTTCCCGTGCTAAGTTCGATGAACTTACGAGAGACCTGGTCGAAGCAACCATGGAGCCGACGCGCAAAGCTATGGCAGATGCTGAGCTTTCCCCGTCCGACATCAACAAGGTTATCCTTGTCGGTGGTTCTTCCCGTATCCCGGCTGTTCAGGAGGCTATCAAGCAGTATCTGAACAAAGAGCCGAACCGCGGAGTCAACCCGGATGAGTGCGTTTCCGTCGGTGCTGCAGTACAGGGCGGCGTCCTCGTGGGCGAAGTCAAAGACGTGCTTCTTCTCGACGTTACACCGCTGTCCCTCGGTATCGAAACTCTCGGCGGCGTATGCACGAAGATTATCGACCGCAACACCACAATCCCGACCTCCAAGAGCCAGGTATTCTCTACGGCTGCAGACAATCAGCCGTCTGTTGATATCCATGTTCTTCAGGGCGAGCGTGAAATGGCAGCAGGAAACAAGACGCTCGGACGTTTCGAGCTCTCCGATATTCCGCCTGCACCGCGCGGAGTACCTCGTATCGAGGTTAAATTCGATATCGATGCGAACGGTATCGTTCACGTATCTGCAAAAGACCTCGGAACGGGTAAAGAGCAGAAGATTACGATTCAGTCAGACAGCGGCATGAGCAAGGAAGATATCGACCGTATGGTCAAAGAAGCCGAAGCACATGCAGCAGAGGATAAGAAACAGAAAGAAACAATCGAAATCAAGAATAACGCTGACAGCCTTGTATATCAGGCTGAAAAGGCTATCAAGGATCTCGGCGACAAGGCTGACAAAGCACAGGTCGAAAAGGTACAGGCTGCTGTAGAGAAGGTTAAGGAAGCACTCAAGGGCGGCGACAACGAAGCAATCAAGAAAGCTTCGGAAGAGTTGCAGAAACCGCTCTATGAAATGAGCGCAGCTGCATATCAGCAGGCACAGCAGGCTGCTGGCGGCGCACAGGCAGGCCCTGAGGGCGCGGCTCCGCAGCAGGATGCAAAGAAAGACGATGACAACGTCGTAGATGCTGAGTATACGGAAGTCAAAGACGACAAGAAATAAGAAGGACTGCGAATAAGCGCAGTTCAGGTTAGAGGAAGAGTGGGCTCCAAACTGCTCACTCTTCTTATTTACGAAGGTGGTAGAACGTGAGCGAAAAACGCGATTATTACGAAGTTCTCGGCGTTGAAAAGGGTGCCTCGGAAGCGGAGATAAAGAAAGCCTTCAAAAAACTGGCTCGAAAATATCATCCGGACTTAAACCGTGACAACCCCAAGGAAGCTGAGGAAAAATTCAAAGAGGTCAATGAAGCATACAGCGTTCTTTCCGACCCGCAGAAAAAACAGCAGTACGACCAGTTCGGCCATGCGGCATTTGAAGGCGGCATGGGCGGAGGCGGCGGTGCAGGCGGCTTCGGCGGATTTGGAGGGTTCGGAGGCTTTGGCGGAGGCGGCGGATTCGACGATATTTTCGACGCCTTCTTCGGCGGCGGCGGAAGCCGTCAGCGCCGTCAGGGTCCGGAGAAGGGCTCTGACCTGCGCTATGACCTTGAGATTGAGTTCGAGGAAGCGGCATTCGGCGTTGAAAAAGAAATCCGTATCCCGCGTACCGAGGAATGTAAGGCCTGCCACGGTTCAGGCGCGGCAGAGGGATCGTCTCCCGAGACTTGTCCTGACTGCCACGGCACGGGACAGGTTCAGCACGCGGTCAATACGCCTCTCGGCCGCATGATGAGCTCCCGTACCTGCGGACGCTGCGGCGGTACTGGAAAAATCATTAAGAACCCGTGCAAGGAGTGTAACGGTTCGGGACATGTAAAAGGTTCCCACACGATTCGTGTCAAGGTGCCGGCAGGTGTCGATGAAGGCTCACGCATCCGTATTTCAGGAGGCGGAGACGCAGGACGCCGCGGCGGTCCGAGCGGAGACCTTTACGTTTATATCTATGTGCGTGAGCACAAGCTCTTCCAGAGAAGCGGCTCTGATGTTCTCTGCGAGGTGCCTATCTCATTCGTTCAGGCGGCTCTCGGAGATACAATCGAAGTGCCGACTTTGGACGGAAAGGTAGAGATGAAGATTCCCGAAG
>NZ_CDXDFU010000180.1:0-9170 GCF_978017985.1 Schwartzia sp. (in: firmicutes)
ATAGATATGTATACATAATGATGAGAAGGTTTTTTGTAGACAAACACATTGAGACTGTTGTATAATGAAGCGAAATTTAGCAAAAATAATTTGTTTTTGAAACGAATGTCTTTTGTCAAAAGATTTTATTGATGCTATGATACATTTTCTTTTTGATATAGGAGGAGAGATATGGGACTCATTGTAAAGAAGTTCGGTGGCAGTTCGGTTGCTACCACGGAAAAAATAATGGCTGTAGCAAAACGAATCCTTGCTGAGAAAAAAGAGGACGATCAGATTGTAATGGTTGTATCTGCCATGGGAGACACGACCGATGATTTGATTCAGTTGGCCAAACAGCTGACAAAGAATCCCTATCAGTATGAGCGTGAAATGGATATGCTTCTTACTACAGGTGAGCAGGTTTCTATCGCGCTTCTTACTATGGCCTTTAATTCTCTTGGTCAGAAGGCAGTCTCTCTTACGGGTGCGCTTGCCGGTATGAAGACGGATTCCGTACACACAAAGGGCCGTATTTTGGATATTAAGCCCGACAGAATAAGAGAAGAGCTGGATAAGGGCAATATCGTAGTCGTTGCAGGCTTCCAGGGTGCTGATGAGTTCGGCGATCCTGTTACTCTTGGACGCGGCGGCTCTGATACTTCTGCGGTAGCTATCGCGGGAGCGCTTCACGCAGACAGCTGCGAGATTTTTACGGATGTTGACGGAATTTATTCTGCTGACCCGCGTGTCGAGCCTGATGCGCGCCGCATGAAGGAAATCACTTATGATGAAATGCTTGAGATGGCCCGCCTGGGTGCAGGTGTTATGCAGCCGCGCTCTGTTGAGATGGGCAAGCATTTCAATATTCCGATTCATGTTCGCTCTACATTTACAAACACACCTGGTACGATGATTAGGGAGGCTTATACAATGGAAGAAAAAGATTTTGTGATTCGTGGAGTTGCGCATGACTCCAATGTAGCAAAGGTTGCTGTTTTGGGTGTCCCTAATAATCCGGGAATTGCACATTCGATTTTCTCTGCGCTGGCTGATGCTCATGTTTCGGTAGATATGATTGTGCAGAGTATCCGCAACATTGAAAAGAATGTAACGGATATGGTTTTCACTATGGCACATGATGATCTGGCAAAGGCAAAGCCTATCGTTGATGCTGTAGCTGACAAGCTGAATGCTATCGCTGTTCTCGTAGAAGAGGATGTTGCAAAGGTATCTATTGTCGGCGCGGGAATGCTCGGCAATCCGGGTATTGCGGCAAGAATGTTCGGCGCTCTTGCAAACGGCGGAATCAATATCGACGTTATCAGCACGTCTGAAATCAGCATTTCCTGCCTTGTTAAGACGAGCGAGCTCAATAAGGCTGTCAATGTAATTCATGATGAGTTCTTTCCGAAGAAGTAATAAGCTTTAGAAACGAATAGCTGGGGTTGTGAAAAAAGCAACAAGAATGCCTTCTTCACAGCTCCTTTTTAATGGGTTTATTATATACGAATAAAAATAATGTATACATTGGTAAAAAACAATTATTCCAATGCAAAAAATGCTATGATAGTAATACATTCCAAAAAAGAGAGGCGTGTTATCTATGTCAGATACGATGACGGCATCCCATGCTGTTGGGAAAGAGTTAAGTGATGTAATTTTCGGAGCGAGCGCAGCAGCACAGAAGGCGGCAGCTGAGCATGGCGCACAGAAGGTAACGAATGCGACAATCGGCGCTATTATTGATGATGATGAGAAACTGGCATGCATTCCTACCATGGAGAATGTTTTCCGTTCTCTGCCGATGAATGATATTATCGCGTATGCTCCGATTGCAGGTCTTCCGGCATATCTTGATACGGTTATTGATTTGACATTTGCAGACCAGAAGCCGAACGGATATTTTTCGGCTGTTGCATCTGCAGGCGGTACAGGCGCTGTGCATAATGCTATTGCAAATTATTCTGAGATTGGCGACAAGGTTCTTACATCTGACTGGTACTGGGGACCGTACAACGCACTTTGCCATGAGCAGGGACGCGAGCTTGAGACATATCAGCTCTTTGATGAGAAGCAGAATTTCAATATTGCTGATTTCACGAAAAAGGTTGAGGAGCTTCTCAAGAAGCAGTCTTCGCTTCTGATTGTCATCAATACGCCGGCACATAATCCGACGGGCTACAGCCTTTCCGAGGATGACTGGGCGCAGGTCCTTGATGTATGCAAATCTGCTATCAAGTCCGGAGATAAAAAGATAAGCATTCTTGTTGATATTGCTTATATCGACTATGCAGGAGAGAAAAACGAAGCTCGTAAATTCATGAAGCAGTTCTCCGATCTGCCGGACAATCTTTTTGTTATGTTCGCCTTCAGTATGTCGAAGGGTTATACAATGTATGGTCAGCGTACAGGCGCTCTTATCGGTCTGTCTGCTAACAAGACAATCATTGATGAATTTACGGCTGTTACGAAGTACACGAGCCGTGCAACGTGGTCCAATATTAACCGCGGAGCTATGACTGTATTGACGAAGATTCAGCAGGATGCAACGCTCCTGAAGCAGTTTGAAGCAGAGCGTGAGGCTTTGTATCAGAAGATTAAGGAACGCGGCGCTATCTTCATGAAGGAAGCTGCAGAGTGCGGATTGAATGCTCTGCCATATAAAGCAGGCTTCTTCCTTTCAATCCCGGCTAAGGATCCTGCTGCTGTCTGCGACAAGCTGCATGATGACCTGATTTTTGCGGTTCCTCTGAAAAAGGGTGTCCGTGTCGCTGTTTGTGCTGTTCCTGCAGCTAAGATGTACGGAATGGCTCAGAAAATCAAAAATGCCTGGGATGCAGTCCAGTAAAGAGCAAGTGAAAAGCGTACAGCTTGAGGCTGTACGCTTTTTTGTGTTACAATACATTAGTTGAACTATTCATCAGGCTGGTGATTTTTTTGCAGTTAAAGCGTTTAGAGGCTTATGGCTTTAAATCCTTTGCAGATAAAATTGAAATAGAATTCGATCATGGTGTTACGGCTATCGTGGGGCCTAACGGAAGCGGCAAGAGTAATATTACCGACGCAATTCGCTGGGTTCTGGGCGAGCAGAACGTAAGAAATCTTCGCGGTACAAAGTCGGAGGATATTATTTTTACGGGAAGCTCCTCGCGCAAACCGCTTGGTATTGCTGAGGTAACTCTGACGCTTATCAATGACGGCGATTTGACTCTGCCTTACGAGGAGATTACTGTAACAAGGCGTCTTTTCCGCTCCGGTGAGAGCGAGTTCTTTATCAATAAGGCAAAATGCCGTCTGAAGGATATCTATGCCCTTTTTGCTGACACCGGCCTTGGACATGACGGTATTTCTGTCATCAGTCAGAACAAAATGGATGATATTCTGAACAGCCGCCCGGAGGAAAGGCGTCTGTTTTTTGAGGAAACGGCAGGAATAACGAAGTTCAGAGACCGTAAGCATGAATCGGTCAAAAAACTTGAAGATACAGAGAAGAATCTTACACGCGCAAACGATATTATCGGGGAAATTGAGACGCAGCTTGAGCCTTTGCAGGTTGAGGCTGAACGTACTGAGAAATACAATAAATGGAATGATGAGTACAAAAAGGGAAGAATAACTGAAATCTATCGAAAGATTGAAAAAATCCATGAGGTAGAGCAGTTACAGATAAAGGTAAAAGAGGAAAAGGAACAGGCAAAGATTTCTCTTGAAACGGAGCTTAATAAAGCAGAGGTTTTGAAAGAGAAAATCGAGAATGAAGTTCTCATTTTAGAGTCAAATATCCAAAATAAGAATCAAGAAAAAAATCAGGTATCTATTCAGCTCGAATCTGTTAAAAGCAAAATTCTGCTGCTTGAGCAGAAAGCGCAGCAGGAGAATCAGGAATTTGTAAAGCTGCAGGAAAATATTGAGTCTTTAAAACAGGAATTAAAGGACGAGGAAGAAGCAAAAGAAAAGCTTTGCGAGATTGAGAAAAAATTCACCGGTGAATTTGAAAACATAAAAAACAAGGTCGAAGCTGAGCAGAAAAAATCAGGGGTTTTTTCTGAGAAAATCAAGACCGCAAAAGACGAGTTACATGAGAAGCAAAATGAAAAAGAACAGCTTAAACAGAAGCTGGCAGAAAAGAAAAATGAAGAGACGATTTTGAAAAAGGATATAGAGTCGTCCGAGACAACTCATGAACTCAATCTGAAAGAGTTTGAGCAGCTCACGACAGCTTTTGAGAAGGATAAAGAAAAGTATAAGGAATACGAGCAGGGTTTAACTAACAGCCAGGAAGCTCTTGAAAAATTACGCAGCGACAGGGATGTGCTTTTGTCGAAAATTAAAAAGACAAAGGACAGCTTAAGCACTGTTCAGCAGAATCTTCGAATTGATGAGCAGTATGTTGCTCAGGGTACTGCAAAATTAAACGTACTTGAGCATATGCAGCAGGCGTATGAGGGCTTCGGAAAAGCTGTTAAATCCGTACTGCTTGCAAGAGAAGCATGGAGAAAGAATGTTCACGGCGCGGTAGCGGAATTGATTCATGTTGATACAAAATATCTGACAGCAGTTGAGGCTGCTCTGGGTGTCGCACAGCAGAATCTTATTGTTAAGGATGCGGATACCGCGAAGGCTGCTATTGAGTATCTGAAACGTACAAAAGCAGGACGCGTAACATTTCTTCCGCTGACGGAGCTTGTTGTCAGAAGTCATCCTGATGAATCCGTTAAAAATATGCATGGTGTTATCGGGTATCTTGATGAGGTTATTTCGTCAGATGATGAGTATAAAAAAGCTGTGTCATTTTTGCTCTCAAGAACACTGCTGGTTGATACCTTTGAACACGCATTAAAGGTGGCACGAAATAAGGGGTTCAAAATCCGAATTGTTACTCTTGCGGGAGAGCTTTTGAATCCGGGAGGTTCTTTGTCAGGCGGAAGTCTTCCGCAGAAGGATTCCGGGTATTTGAACCGCAGTAATGAGCTTGCAAATCTGAAGGAAGATTTGGAGAAAAGAAAGCGGGCTTTGACTGAAAATGAAGAAGCCAAAAAACGTCTTCTTGTCGAAGGAAAAGAGCTCGATACTGAGATTCAAAATGTAAAAGAAAAACTGGAATCTGAGCGTATCCATGAAGCTGAATTACGAGTTGCTGCAAAGCAGTTAAAGGATAAAGTCAGCCAGGAAGAAATTCGATATGAAGCGCTGAAAAAAGTCATCGCTTCTTACACGGATGATTTTTCCAATATCCAAAATCAGTGCAATAAAGTCAGGGCTGAAATCAACTCCATGGTAGATGAGTTGAAGAACTTTGAAAATACTATTCGGAATAAGAATGAACAGCTCGATGATTTGGAGCAGGATGCTGCGGAATTTTCAAAGTGGCTTCATAAATTGGAGCTGCAAAAAGTGGGCATGGAACATGAGCTTTTGCGCAGCCATGAACACGTGCTTTTGAGTCAGAAAAAAATCACTGAAATTATCGCTTCGCAGAATGCAAATACAGCAAGTTTGAAAACGCTTCAGGAGGAGCTGCAGAAGGGGCAGACTGATACATCAAAATTAGTCGAAGAAAAGGAAAATATCCAGAAGCAGTACTCCGATTTGGATGCATTAATTCAGGCTGATTTCCAACATAAAATGGACATGCTTACAAAGAGCAAAGAGCATGATGAAAATGCACAAAAAATTCGTAAGGAACTTCAAACTGTTCAGGAAGAAATTCATACGTTTGATATTGAACAATCCAAACGTCAGTTTAATCTCGAACAGTATGAAACAACCCTGCGTGACGAATATCATTTCACGGTAGAGGAGGCAGCAGAACAGCTTCTTGAAATCAGCGATGAAGAGCTGGGACGTCTGCTTAGAAAACTGAAGTCGGATATTACGTCTCTCGGTGTTGTAAATCTGCAGGCAATCGAAGAGTATAAAAAGCAAAAAGAGCGATATGATTTCCTCAAGCTGCAGGCAGATGATCTTTTGGATGCGAAAGAAAATCTGATGAAGATTATTGCTGAGATTGATCTGACAATGACGAAGCAGTTTAAGGCTGCTTTCGTGCAGATACAGCAGCATTTCAATGACATATTTATTGCGTTGTTCGGAGGCGGGCATGCAGAGCTTTCTTTAACGAATGAAAAAGATATTCTGCAGTCCGGTGTCGAAATCAATGTCCAGCTTCCTGAGAAAAAGCAGCAGAATTTGTCTGTGCTGTCGGGAGGCGAGCGCGCATTGACGGTTATTGCGCTGCTGTTTGCGTTCTTAAAGGTAAGACCGGCTCCGTTCTCTGTTTTGGATGAGATTGACGCTCCGCTGGATGAAGCAAATATTATGCGTTTTGGAAAATTCCTGCAGGAGTTTGCTCAGCAGACACAGTTTGTAGTAGTAACGCACAGAAAAGGAACGATGGAATCGGCGGATATGATGTACGGTGTCACTTTGGAGGATGCCGGAGTTTCGAAGATTTTGTCGGTTAAGCTTGATGATATTGCCGGTTAACAGGAGGAAAATATAATGGGATTTTTTGACCGTTTGAAAAAAGGTCTTACACGGACTAGGGAAACGCTGACCGCAAAAATCGGGACAGCTGTTTTGGGCTATGCAGATATCAGCGATGACCTTTTGGATGAGATAGAAGAGATTCTTATCATGGCGGATGTAGGTATATCTACAACCGAAAAGCTGATGCAGGAAGTACGGAAGGGAATTAAAAAGAAAGAGATACATACACCTGCTGATTTGAAGCCGTTTTTGGAGAAAAAGATAACGGAAATTCTGCTTGAGGGCGGTGCCGGTGTACGTATGGCGGCAGTAGGCCCGACGGTAATTCTTATTGTCGGAGTCAATGGTGCCGGCAAAACAACGACTATCGGAAAGCTGAGTGCTTTTTACAACTATTACGGCAAGAAGGTTATGCTTGCTGCTGCCGATACTTTCCGTGCGGCTGCCATCGACCAGCTTGAGATATGGGGGAAACGCACAGGTGCCGAGGTCATCAAGCATGAGGAAGGCTCTGACCCCGCGGCTGTGGTTTTTGATGCCGTAAAAGCAGCAAAGGCAAGAGGCATTGATATTTTGATTGTTGATACTGCGGGAAGACTGCAGACGAAAACAAATCTTATGTCAGAGCTTGAGAAAATCAATCGTGTTGTTGGCCGTGAGATTCCGGGCGCTCCGCATGAAACTCTTTTGGTGCTTGATGCAACAACGGGACAAAACGCTGTCAGCCAGGCAAAGCTTTTCACCCAGTCTGCTCCGGTTACGGGAGTTGTTCTGACTAAGCTTGACGGAACCGCAAAGGGCGGCGTTGTCATCGGTATAAAATCAGAGCTTTCCATTCCTATCAAATGGATTGGTGTGGGTGAAGGAATCGAGGATCTCAGACCGTTCTCGGCAGAGGAATATTCAAAGGCATTATTTGACAAGTAAAAATCCTTGACATAAAAATTTGAATCGTATATACTGTCGTATGTCAAGTTTTTATCTTGACACATAGGGTGAGATATATGATTGATGAACTGTTACATACATCGGCGTTGTTCGATTTATACGGCGGGCTGCTGACAAAGAAGCAGCAGAAGTGCCTCAGAATGCATCTTTTTGATGATTTTTCTTTATCCGAAATCGGAGATGAGATGGGAATAACCAGGCAGGCCGCCCACGATATGATTAAACGCTCAGGACTGGCATTGGAGGAATACGAGGAGAAGCTCGGATTTTTGAAGAAGGTGTCGGCGCAGCGTGATGAGTTTGACCGTATATATGAAAAGCTGAACAAAGCCGAATTTGTGAACGTCGATGAAAAGGCGACGATATTAAAGGATATTTTGCCATTTACTAATTTTGAGCAGGAGGATGAAACGTGATTTTTGAGGGTTTGTCGGATAGATTACAGGAAACGTTTAAAAAATTACGTGGACACGGAAAGCTGACTGAAGATGACGTAAATGCCGCTATGCGGGACGTCCGCATGGCGTTACTCGAAGCAGACGTTAACTTTAAGGTTGTAAAAGATTTTGTAAAGAACGTAAAAGAGCGGGCAATCGGTCAGGACGTATTGCAGACACTGACACCGGCTCAGGTTGTAATCAAGATTGTTAACGAAGAGCTGACTGCTCTTATGGGCGGTTCGCAGAGCAAGCTGAATATTTCATCTGTACCGCCGACGGTCATTATGATGGTTGGTCTGCAGGGTGCAGGTAAGACTACTACCGCCGGAAAGCTCGCGTTATCCCTTCGCAAGCAGGGAAAACATCCGCTGCTTGTCGCAGATGATATATACAGACCGGCTGCTGTTAAACAGCTTCAGGTTCTTGGTGAGCAGCTTGATATTCCTGTGTTCTCCATGGAGCCGGGAACAGATGCGGTTACGATTGCTAAATCCGCGATTCCGTATGCAAATTCCCACGCGGCTGATGTTATAATCATTGATACCGCCGGACGTCTTCATATAAATGAAGAGCTGATGCAGGAGCTGCAGTCTATAAAGTCAGAAGTCAAACCGCATGAGATTCTGCTTGTTGTTGACGCTATGACAGGTCAGGACGCAGTAAATGTCGCTGAAAGCTTTAATTCCAGTCTTGGTCTGGACGGTATCGTTATGACCAAGATGGATGGTGACGCACGCGGAGGTGCTGCACTTTCCGTAAAGGCTGTAACAGGCTGCCCGATTAAGTTTGTCGGTATGGGTGAAAAGCTCGAAGCACTTGAGCCGTTCTATCCTGACCGTATGGCTTCCAGAATCCTCGGTATGGGTGATGTGCTTTCCCTGATTGAGAAAGCGCAGGATGTCTATGACATCGAAACAGCCCAGAAGATGGAGAAAAAGTTCCGCAAGGACGAGTTCACTCTGGATGATTTCCTCGACCAGCTTCAGCAGGTCAGGAAGATGGGTTCATTTGAGCAGATTCTCGGTATGCTTCCGGGTATGGGAAATATCAAGAAACAGCTCGAAGGTGTTGATGTTGACTTCAACGGCAAGGAAATAAAGCATGTCGAAGCAATTATCCGCTCCATGACGCCGAAGGAACGTGCGGATATATCCGTTATTAACGGAAGCCGCCGCAAGCGTATTGCTCTAGGCTGCGGTAAACGTGTGCAGGATGTCAATAAAGTCATTAAGCAGTTTGCTGAAATGAAAATATTGCTGAAGAAAATGAAAAAAATGCAAAAGAGTCCTATGGGATTAGGAAGATTCAAGC
>NZ_CDXDFU010000181.1:0-2294 GCF_978017985.1 Schwartzia sp. (in: firmicutes)
ACCCCAGCCCACCACAATGCCGCTGGTGCAGCGCCTTGCCAACTTTATCGCGGCAACAACTGCCGAACTCGAGGAAGCGAACGAAAAGCTGGCAAAGCTCGCTAAACTGGACCGTCTTACAGGCATCTATAACCGCGGTGAAATCGAACAGATACTGCAGCACACCATAACAAACGAGCACAACGGGCACCGTGCCTCCGACCACCTCAGCGCTATCATGATTGACCTTGATGACTTCAAAAAGGTCAACGACAAATTCGGTCATCAGGTGGGAGATCAGGTACTTAAGGATATAGCAAAAGTATTTGAGCACAATATCCGCCCCACAGACAGCGTAGGACGCTGGGGCGGCGAGGAATTTCTCATAATACTTCCGGGTGCAGGGCTCAAAGCTGCCAAATCTATCGCAGAACGTATCCGTAAGGCCGCGAAAAAGGCACCCCCACTGCCGGACGGCACCAATGTCACTCTGAGTATAGGCATAGCCGAGTTCCCTGCGGACGGAAACTTCCAGAGCTTCTACCGCCATCTCGATGACGCGCTCTATCACTCAAAGAACAGCGGCAAAGACCGTATAACCCTGTTCGATAAATAACAGCGTTCCTGCGGAATATTTCCGTAAAATATTTTTTCACTGAAAGGATGGTATCTTATGAAGACAAGCAAATGGATGAATGGACTTTGTGCTCTCGCTGTCGGCGCGGCCGTTCTCGGAACTGCAATGCCCTACGCGTCAGCCTACGACGGTGCTCTCAACGGCGACGGACCTCATAAATACGACGTCCGCAGAGGAGCCTATGAGCAGGAGGGCGGATCCACTATCAAAGTGAAACCGGGACGCTATAAGGTCGAAGAACCGGAGCCGGCTCCCGTAGAACGACCTGCAGAAAAACCTGTACCAAAAGAATAACATCATACAAAAATTACCTTCCCATTCGGGAAGGTAATTTTTATTTTTTCATAAAAATGTAATTCATATCGTGGTACAATATAAACAGGAGTATATTAAAACCTATATGTTGATGGGAGGAGTTACTAATGAGATTCTTCAAGTGCAATCTGTGCGGCAACATCATTCAGGTACTTAAAGACGGAGGCGGACAGCTCGTCTGCTGCGGCCAGAACATGACCGAGCTTGTCCCCGGCACAACAGACGCGGCTCAGGAAAAACATGTCCCTGTAGCAACAGTATCCGGCGATACTGTAACCGTCAAAGTCGGAAGCGTCGAGCATCCGATGACACCCGAGCACTACATCGAATGGATTCTTATCGAAACCAGCAGCGGCTGCCAGATAAAGAATCTCACCCCGCAGGATGCCCCGGCAGCCACATTCAAACTGGCTGAAGGCGAAAAACTGGTCAAGACCTACGCATACTGCAACCTCCACAGCCTCTGGGCATCGTAATACAAAACGCCTTCTCCGTTAGGAGAAGGCGTTTTTATTCCCCTTTTCAAACACTTTTCATTCTTCCCCAGACTTCTTTCATAATTAATCATAATGCTTTCATAGTCTATCATAATCCTTTCACATAGTTGTCATATAATTCAGTCAACGGGTTATCCCGAATCAATAGTAAACCGAAAGGATGATTCTATGAAAACAACGAAATGGACAAACGGACTCTGCGCACTGGCAATCGGTGCATCAGTAATCGGAACCGCAATGCCTGTCATGGCATCCGAAGCACCGGCAGCTGCTGCCGAAGTAACAGAACAGAGCGGTGCCCTCAACGGAACAGGAGAACATAAATACGATGTACGCCGCGGAGCCTTCGAGCAGGACGGCGGTTCCAATGTACAGGTAAGCCGCGGACGCTACGAACAGCCCTCCTCAGACAAAGCCGAAAAAACAGCTGATACAAAAATCTCCGACAAAAAAGAAATCGGCGACAAAAATCAGGACATAAAAAAGAATGACAAACGCGCAACGGAAAACGTTCGCGACTCAAAACGCGCAACAGACAAAACTTCCGAAGTAAAAGCTTCTGAATCAAAACTCCCCGAAACAAAAGCACCGGAAACAGTTTATCCTGAAATGAAGAAACCTGAAACAAGCAACTCCGGCACCATGAAACACCAGATCCCTGAAACAAAATCCCCGGAGCAGGACAAAACGCAGGAGCTCCCTACCCTGAACCCGGACCTCGATAAATAATAATCCGCTTAAAATCCAATTCCTTAAAGCCTATGCATATTACACCCTCCTCGTAATACTGCATAGAAAACCTTACGAAAACACAGCACCCCCATAAGTCAGGCCCGGACAACCTGACTTATAGGGGTGTTGTGCGT
>NZ_CDXDFU010000182.1:0-2733 GCF_978017985.1 Schwartzia sp. (in: firmicutes)
CCGGAGAGTGGGTCCGTCATCCGCGATTCGGAGAACAGTTTAAGGCCGTGAGCCTTACGGTGTCTGCTCCTACCAGCGTGGAGGGAATAGAAAAATTTCTTTCATCGGGAGCGGTGGACGGAGTAGGCCCTGCTATGGCCCACCGCCTTGTGGAGGCTTTCGGGCAGGATACGCTGGATATTATAGAAAAAGCCCCGCACCGGCTGAAGGAAGTTCCCGGAATAGGGGCAAAAACGGCTGAAAAGATTCATAAATCCTATCAGGAAAAGGTTGAGCTCAAGGATATAATGCTTTGGCTTGAAGAGCACGGAGTGTCGGGCGCTTACGCGGGGCGTATTTATCAGGAATACGGTTCATTTGCACTCGGAGTGCTTGAGCAAGACCCTTACCGTCTTGCTCAGGAGGTTTCGGGAATCGGCTTTGCTACGGCAGACGCTATTGCACGTTCAATGGAAATCCCGGCAGATGATCCGTCAAGGCTGCTGGCAGGGCTTGACTATACCCTCCAGTCTGTGGCGGCGTCAGGACATTGCTGTGTGCCTGCTGATTATTTGGCAGACCGCGCTTCTGCTCTTCTGGATGCTCCGAGGGAATCTGTGCTTGAGGCTATGCGGGACGCTCTTCGTATGCGCCGCCTTTACGCTGACCGAATCGGAAATGAAGCACTTGTGTATCCGCCGCATCTTTACATGGCCGAAACGGAAACGGCTGAAAAACTTCTTTACCTGAAGAAAACCGCGGCGGCATTTCCTGTTGACGACCCTTCGGTGCTTATAGACGCATGGGAGGCTTCTGACCGTCTGGATTTGGCGGACGGCCAGCGCGAAGCCGTGGCAGGGGCGCTGCAGTACGGTATTTTTGTGCTCACAGGCGGACCGGGTACGGGAAAAACAACAGTTGTCCGCGGAATGATAGCAGTCCTCGAAAAATTGGGACTCACAGTCCTTTTGGGGGCGCCCACGGGACGGGCGGCAAAACGTCTTGCGGAGTCAACGGGACGCCGTGCCATGACCGTGCACCGTATGCTTGAAGCACAGGGAGTCAGCGAAGACGACGGCTCGATGTTTGCAAAGGACGAGGACGAACCGCTTGAGGCTGATGTTATCATTCTTGATGAAGTGTCAATGATGGATATAGTGCTCATGCAGCACTTTCTTTCTGCTGTGCCTCCGGGCTGCCATGTGATACTTGTGGGCGACGTGGATCAGCTTCCTGCTGTTGGCCCGGGAGCGGTGCTGCGTGAAATATTGAGGTCAAATGTAATTCCAAGTGTAAGGCTTACGGAAATTTTCCGTCAGGCGGAGGAAAGTGTTATAGTACGCAACGCACATGCCATTAACCACGGAAGAATGCCGCAGTGCGAGGCGGAGACAGCTTTTGAATTTATTGAAACACACTCCGCAGAGGAAGCCGCGGAGGTGATAGTAAATCTTTGCACAGATGAACTTCCAAGGCAGGGCTTTGACGCATTCAGCGACGTTCAGGTACTGTCACCAATGCACAGACAGGAGTGCGGCGTGGATATTTTGAACAAACGTCTGCAGTCGGCGCTGAACCCTCCTGCGGCGGGAAGGGGAGAAAGACCTGCGGGATGGTTCACCTACCGTGTGGGCGATAAGGTAATGCAGATAAAAAACAACTATCAGAAAAATGTCTTTAACGGTGACGTGGGCTGCATTACGGAAATAACGCCAGAGCTGCTAACGGTGCGTTTCAGTGATGATTTGGAAGCGGACTATGAGAAAAATGAGATGAACGAGCTTGCTCCTGCTTATGCGGTGAGCGTGCATAAAAGTCAGGGAAGCGAATACCCTGTCATAATTCTTCCGCTTGTGCCGGGGCACAGAATTATGCTTCAGCGAAATCTTCTCTATACTGCCGTTACACGTGCAAAAGACAGAGTAATTCTTGTTGGCAGCCGCGCAGCTTTACGGACCGCGGTGGAAAATGACCGCACGAAAAGAAGATACACACTTTTGGCGGAGCGGCTGGCTCAGGTTCCGGAGGACGAACGATGAATCTGACAGACGCGCTGCTGGATTTTATTTTTCCTCCGCATTGTCCTGTTTGTGACGAATATGTAAAGCATAAAGGCTTATGGTGTGAAGAATGCCTGAGAAAAGTGGAAGCTGTACGGAGGCTTCCTGCAGATGCAGAAACTTTTGCGGTGCTTGACGGCATTTGGGCTTTGGGAAGGTACAGCGAAGGGCTGAGAACGCTTCTTCTGCAGTTAAAGTTTAATATGAAACGTGATAGGCTGGCATATCTTCATACTTTTTTGGACAGGGCAGGAGAAAAGCTTTCCAATGAAATTAAAGGAGCGTCAGTAGCAATACCTGTTCCGCTGCATGAGGAAAGGGAGAAAACGCGCGGATTTAACCAGACGGAGCTGATTTTTCGGCAGTGGGCTCTGGAGAAAGGTCTTTCGTGGCAGCGTGCCGTTGTAAGAATACGCAGTACAGCACCGCAGTTTGGTTTGGGCGCTGAGGAAAGACGGAAAAATCTTTCGGGGGCATTTTCTGTGGCTGCGAGGGCGGACGTGTATGGGAAATCGGTGCTTCTTCTTGACGATATCTGTACCACGGGGCGACGCTTAGGGAATGCGCAAAGGTTCTTCGCAGTGCAGGCGCAAAGCGGGTGTACGGACTTGTGCTTTCCAGCGACAGGAACTGATTTTCTTCATATGGGTTTAGAAATCAGTCATCATGTTTTTTCGTTGGCAAAACTTGAACG
>NZ_CDXDFU010000183.1:0-32963 GCF_978017985.1 Schwartzia sp. (in: firmicutes)
CGGGCATTTACGTTCCTGTCTGCTCGGACGGCGGTATTGTACACGATTACCACATCACCCTCGCACTTGCTATGGGAGCAGACTTCATGATGCTTGGACGTTATTTCTCCCGCTTCGATGAAAGCCCGACAAACAAAGTCAAAGTCAACGGTACATTCTACAAGGAGTACTGGGGCGAGGGCTCTAACCGTGCGCGCAACTGGCAGCGTTATGACCTGGGCGGCGCTTCGAAGCTGTCCTTCGAGGAAGGCGTTGACTCCTATGTACCGTATGCAGGTCCGCTGCATGACAATGTTGGCATCACCCTCAGCAAGGTTCGCTCGACAATGTGCAACTGTGGCGCACTCAGCATCAAAGAACTGCAGGAGAAAGCAAAGCTTACTCTTGTTTCCTCCGTCAGTATCGTCGAGGGAGGCTCACACGACGTTATCCCCCGCGAGCAGTTCACTTCCCACTGATTTCCGCATTATTTCACGCCTGTGGTTTTTGAAACCGCAGGCGTTTTTATTTGTGCGAAACAATTGCTTTTCAGTCCTTAATCTCGTATAATTTTCATTAAGTGTCCTCTGTGGATGGAGGCACATGAATTTTCGATTAAACGGAAAGTGATGTGTTGGTTTTGGAACGTGGAAGTTTTTCCTCCCGCCTGGGATTTATTTTGGTCTCTGCGGGGTGTGCAATCGGCCTGGGAAATGTCTGGAGATTCCCGTATATTACGGGTAAATTCGGCGGCGCGTCGTTTGTACTCATTTATCTTCTGTTTCTGGCTATTCTCGGACTGCCTATCATGATTGCAGAGTTTGCCGTAGGACGTGCCAGCAAGCGCAGTGTTGCGCTCTCCTTTGATGAGCTTGAGCCGAAGGGAACAAAATGGCACTGGTACAAATACGGCGCCATAGCCGGAAATTTTCTTTTGATGATGTTTTATACGACGATTTCCGGGTGGATGTTTTACTATTTGTGGCAAATGCTTACGGGTGGATTTGTAGGGCTTGATGCCGCGGGAATCGGTCAGAAATTCGGGGCTATGCTTGCAGACCCTGTGCTCATGACGGCGAATATGGTATTGGTGGTAGCTTTAGGCTTTGGTGTATGCTGGCTTGGAGTTCAGGCTGGTGTAGAGCGCATTACCAAGTCAATGATGGTATGCCTGCTCGGTCTTTTGATTCTTCTTGCGGTAAATTCCGTTCTGCTTCCGGGAAGCGAGGCAGGTCTTTCCTATTACCTGATGCCGAACATGGACAATCTTCTGAAATACGGTGTCAGCGAGGTCGTATTTGCGGCTATGGGGCAGGCCTTCTTTACCCTGAGCCTTGGTATCGGCTCACTGGCGATTTTCGGCAGCTATATCGGAAAAACCAAGCGCCTTACGGGCGAAGCAATATGGGTTATTATCCTTGATACATTCGTTGCGCTCATGTCGGGACTCATTATTTTCCCTGCATGCTTTAGTTTCGGAATCGACCCGGGCGGCGGACCGAGCCTTCTCTTTATCACGCTTCCGAATGTGTTTAACAGTATGGCGGGCGGACGTATCTGGGGAACGCTATTCTTTCTGTTCATGTCTTTCGCTGCCATGTCAACCGTTATTGCGGTATTTGAAAATATCATTTCCTGTGTCACGGAGCTGATGGGACGTGGTCGAAGAGGGACAATTCCGGGACTTGCTATAGCAATCGTGCTTTTGTCTATGCCGTGCGTGCTTGGATTTAATTTATGGTCAGGCTTTCAGCCCTTCGGACCGGGCAGCGGAGTTCTTGATTTTGAGGACTTCTTCGTCAGCAGCAACCTCCTTCCGATTGGAAGCCTTGTTTATCTGTTGTTCTGCGTAACGCGTTACGGTTGGGGCTGGGATAACTTCATACGCGAGGCTGATACGGGAAAAGGTATCGCGTTCCCTAAATGGATTCGCTTCTATCTGACGTGGATTCTCCCGCTTATAGTGGTATATATCTTCATAAAAGGTTATATGGCGATTTTCTTCAAATGATAATAAGACTGCACTTCGGTGCAGTCTTATTTTGTTATATGATGAGGACAAAAAATAAATCCCTGCCTCGTGGGCAGGGATAAAAATCGTGGGGTTTTCGAATACGCGGACGTCCGCGTCAGAGGGAAAGCCTGCTTGCAGCACGCTGGAAGTTTGTGCTGAGTTCCAGCAAATAAGCCGGTCCCAGGTTCTGCTCGGTATCCATAGAGATACCTGTACGCAGCTTCAGCTTGTTGCGGTTTACGATTTTTTCAATTTTTTCATGGACTGCTGCCAGCTTCTTCTCGGCGGTTTTAATCTCACGCGCACTCTGTTCATCATGCTCACGCGCTAAACGCTCCAGTGTCGCTTCGGAATTTCCTTTTTCCATGCGATACTGCTTTGCAAGCAGATTGTCTGAGGAAGCATTGGCCTTTGACGTCACTGCAATCATGTACGGCGAAATCCTCTTCGCCGGATCATAAAGTGCAGCTTGAATGGAGCTCATGCTAAGCACCTCCCTGTGTTTAGTTGTGGGGCTTCCGTAGCCAATCGGTGTTACACTATATCCGTAGTGTGAATTCATTTCACACGGATATCTGTCTATATTATAACCTATGTAAAAGTACTCGACAACCGTATGAAATCAAGGGTTACGCCTGTTTTGAAGTTTGCGGGGGCTTGACAAGGAAAGCTGGGACATAAGTCTGAAATTGAAAATAAAAGGACTACAAAATTATAAAAGCCTTAAATCCTGTGATTATCTGGGATATAGAAATCATGTCATAAAAAATAGGTTTTTTAATCAAAAAACAAGGACTTTACTCTCATTAATTGTGTATATTTGTTTATAGTATTTATAACAAGAGTTTATGAAGTAAAAATTAAGATTGCTTGGCTTTTTTTAGAAAAAAAGAAAAGACCCGGGATAATCCCGAGTCTGTAATATTCATGGCGGAGAGGGTGGGATTCGAACCCACGGTGCCTTGCGACATCACCGGTTTTCAAGACCGGCTCCTTAACCCACTCGGACACCTCTCCGAAAAGCTAGTATTATTATAGCAACGATGAAATATCTGTGTCAATACTTATCCTACAAGGCCTGAAAGCAGACCGAGGATACCGCTGCCAAGCAATACCCTTATTACACCGATTTTCATTCTAACGGCAATGATGGCTGCAATCAGAATGACAGCTCCGCGTAAATCCATGCTCATGAGATTAATCGGCATTTTCTCCGTATTCCACAGAGCAAGCAGTATAAAGCCTATGCCTGCACCAACGATGAGTGCTACAACTGCGGGGCGGAGTCCGTTCAGAATTCCGCGGATTGGACCGATATCACCGTATTTGTAAAAGAGTACCGACAATATAATTCCCAAAATTAAGGACGGGGCAACGAAACCGAAGGTCGCGGAAGCAGCTCCCAAAGGCCCTGCGATTTTTGTTCCTGCAAAGGTTGCCGCGTTTATTCCTATAGGGCCCGGAGTCATTTGTGAGATTGTGAAGATATCAACGAATTCCCGAAGGGACATCCAGTGATAATTATCAACGACCACCGCCTCAATGAGCGGCATGGAAGCGTAGCCGCCGCCGACGCAGAAGAGACCGACTTTGGCAAACTCAAGGAAAAGAATAAGATAAATCATGTCGGTACCTCCTCAGTCATATTTGCGGTCCCGCATGAATGCAAGACCAATAAGTCCGTCAATCAGGATAAGCAGCATGATGTTGACGCCGAAAAAGAAATTTGCGATGAAGGTTCCTGCTATGATAACTATCGGAAGCAGGAGCTTTTTCTTTATCTGCTTTGAGACAAGGTCTATGGCAACATTTGCGATGAGCGCCGTGGCACCGCACTGCATGCCCTTTAATACCATCTGTATATATGGATTTGCTGCGAATGCATCATAGGCATAAGCGATTGTGGATAAAGTTATGAGAGGGGGCAGGACAGTTGCCAAAAGAGCGGTGGCGGCACCGGGTATACCTGCCATGCGGTATCCGAGAAGAATAGAGGCATTTGCCGCAATTACTCCCGGCATTGACTGGGCAATTGCAACGAGGTCAAGGGCTTCCTTGTCCTTAATCCAGCCGTATTCATCAACAAATTTTGCCTTCAGCAGTGGAATTATTACAAAGCCGCCGCCTACAGTGAAGGCACTGATTACAAAAGTAGATACGAAAAGCGCGCGGTAGAAGCTCATACCGCGCGCACGATTTGTCATGGAATCCATGTGAGAAAACTCCTTTAGATATCTTTGTCCGTTTTGTCTTTCAAAAGACGGACAGCCGCACTGCATCCAAGACGGTCGCAGCCTTCGGCGAGATACTGCTTCATATCCGAAATGGTGCGGATTCCGCCGGCAGCCTTGACTTTAACACCCGGGCCGACATTGGCGCGCATGAGCGTGACATCAGCGTGGCTTGCTCCGGCTGAGCCGAAGCCTGTTGAGGTTTTGATGTAATCGGCACCGCCGTCCGTAACGGCATGGCAAAGCGCGATTTTTTCCTCATCCTCCAGATAGCAGGTTTCGATTATGATTTTGAGGACATGCTTTCCGACAGCTTTTTTCAGCGCGGAAATTTCTTCCGTGATTTTTGCAAATTCTCCGTTTTTGACATCACTGAGATTTACTACAGCGTCAATTTCGGAGGCGCCGTTCTTTAATGCCTGTTTTGCCGCCCATACCTTTGCTTCGGTGGTATCGGCGCCAAGCGGAAAACCTATTACCGTGCATATTGTCACGGTAGGACCGAATGTTTCGTGTACGCGTGCTACATAAGAGGGCGGAATGCAAATGGACGCCGTGTGATAGATAAGTGATTCTTCACAGAGCTCCTCAATCTGCTGCCATGTGGCGGTTGGTGAGAGCAGGGTATGATCGACATGCTTCAGGATATCCGAGCCTTTCATTGGATAAAACCCCTTTCTGTTAATCGTGTATGCGAAACAAGCACATTATAACGCCTTTAGCGAAATTTTTCCACATTCAAAATAAAGAGATTAATAAAAGTTTTAAGTGAAAATAAAAACGATTCGATTCACCGTACATGTGTGGGTAAATCGAATCGTTGCGAAGTTCTGGATTATTTTGCGGCTGCAGCAGCTGCGGCAGCTTTTTCCTCGGCAAGAATTCTTTTTGCCGAAGGAGTCATTTCGAAGTTGACGTTATGGTATTTTTTGCTGAAACGTGCGGAAACTACAACAAAGTTTTTGACGATAGCCTTATAGAGTGCGTCGTCAGCGTTTCCAATCGCGAGAGAGAAAACGAAGTTTCCTGAGGTCCAGCGTACCACGCGGGTTCCATCAGACGCAGAGGCTGCGTAGATGGGAGTGTTGTTGGAGTCGCCGGCGCTTTCCTTCTTCCAGTCAACGCTGTAGAAACCGCTGATATCCTCCGTATGTACGAAAGGAAGGACTGCAGTGCGCAGAGCGATAGTGCTGCCGTCAAGTTTGCCTACAAAGCGGACATCTGCCACCTGGCCGCCAATGCCGTAGACATGGACTGCAGGGTGATACGAAGCGTAAAAGTTCGCCGGAAGGTAGAGTACCGGGAAACCGATTGAACGTTCAAGAGCCGGAACATCTTTATATTCGATGTACGGGTTTGGCATACCGACTGAAACAGGTGCCTCCTCAGCGGCAGGAGCCTCAGCAGTTTCCTCGTAAGCTGCTTCTTCCTCGTAGCCTTCCTCTGCGTGTGCGGCAGGAGCTCCCAAAAGAGCCGCAGCGAGAACAGCGGCGCTCAGTGTATATTTCATCTTTGTCATAAAATGACCTCTTTTCTTCGATTTTGTTTATGAGTTTGTTTTCAATCTTTTTTATTTTATCATGCAGTCCTCTTTGGCGCAAATGGACAAAAGAAAGAAGCCGATAAGAAAGAAGCCGATAAGAAGGAGGCGGGGAGGTGAAAACGCTGCTTGAAACTTAAAACGGGTATTGTCTGAAAACACAAAAAATAAGATAATATAAACAAATAAATAGTTCTTCGAACCGGAAGCAGATATGTCAATATCAAAGCCGCTTTCTGCAATGGCTGTACGAGCAAAGGAAAGGATATGATACTAATGTATAAAAACCTGACCCGCAGGGAGTTCATCAAAACTGCCGCAGTGGGATTTTTCACCGTCGGTATGACCGGTCTGCTGCCGTATGAAAAAGTTTTTGCCGCAGGGAAAGAATCCGGAAGAACAGGCAAGGAATTGAAGAATGAGTTCCTGGATGCAGCAAAAATGAAAGCGCGAATGATGGCGCTGTACGGCGAGAACAAACAGATTACGGACGATGATTATGACAAGTCGCTTGCGGTCAAGTGTATTAACGGAACCTTCGTCGGTAAGAGGAATGATGGCGTCATCGCCTACAAGGGCATTCCTTTTGTCGGGGAGCAGCCTGTCGGGGAGCTGCGCTGGAAAGCACCGGTGGACTGCGTGCCGGATGACGGCGTGTACGAAGCGTATTACTTTGGGAAGAGCCCATGTCAGGTAGAAGACGGCATCTTCCAAATTGCCTCTATGTATCCGCAGGGTGAGGACTGCCTGTATCTGAACGTGTGGAGAGCAGAGGAGATGGGCACACCGAAAAAACCGGTAATAGTATGGATTCACGGAGGCGCCTTTGAGGTTGGCGGGACAACCGAGCCGCGGGAGGAGTGTACGAATTTCGTCAGAGAGAATCCTGATGTTATAGTTGTTTCCATTGATTACAGACTGGGTGTCTTTGGTTTCCTCCACCTTTCGCACCTGCCGGACGGCAAGGATTATCCGGACGCGCAGAACCTTGGGCTTATGGATCAAATTATGGCATTAAAGTGGGTTCATGAGAACATCGCGGCATTCGGAGGAGACCCGGACAACGTGACAATCATTGGTCAGTCCGCCGGCGGAGGAAGTGTAACCACGCTCCCGCTGATCAAAGGCTCCCATCGGTATTTTAAGCGGGTTATTGCCATGAGCGGCTCCCCTGTTTTCACAAGATCCACGGAGGATGCTATTGCCTGTACGAACGAGTTGATGGAGGCTCTGGGGTGCAAGACTGTTGCTGACCTGCAGCAGGTCGATATCAAAAAGTTCGTGAATACGGCAGGCGCCTTGCTTGGACTGCGGGTATGGCCGGAAAGAGACGGAAGCTATCTGCCTCTGGACCCGTTTGAGGCTTACGCAAAGGGCGCAGCAAAGGATATAGACTTCCTTCAGGGCTGTACCAAGGACGAAATGGGATATTTCATATACGGAATGGGATTGGAACCCTGGAATAAGTTTTGCGCTGACCGCAGAGCGAAGAAGCTTGCCCAACTGACGAAGAAGGAGATGGCATTGGTTGAGGGCTACTGCAGGAATGCAAAGGACGTAAGCCCTGAATACTCCGCCACCAACCGTCTGTTTGACCAAATTGTGTTTATAGCTCCACTCTTTAGACTGTCGGAGAATCAGACAAAAGCCGGCGGCAAATCCTACACATATTTCTTTACGGTTGAATCTGCATTCCCGTTGCTGAAGAGCGGACATGCGATAGAGCTTTCGACTGTATTCTGTCATCCGGAGGAGACTCTTGTTACGGGAAGGCAGTTTGATGAGACGTTCTCGAAAACCCTGCGTAAGATGTGGGTTCAGTTCGCCAAGTCCGGCAATCCGTCACTCGGCGCGGATATTTCTCCCGACGGAAAGGCGAAGGAGTGGCCGCTTTACGATCTGAAGGACAGAAAAGTGATGGTATTCGATGAATTCAATATTCATCCGGAAAAGGAATCCAAAAGAAAGCTTCTTGATTGGAAGAGAACGTATTTCCTGACCGAGTATTACTGTATCTAAAATAGCCAAATCATATCCGCGCCTGCGCAAGGGAAAGGCTGTAGGAGGAAATACCATGAAAATCTCAAAAAAGCGCTTAGTATCTTATTGGCCGCGTTTATGGCCTTCAGTTTCGCTGTCTGCAATTCGGCTGCAGAGGCTGACAAAACGCTGAGCGGGATGCTATGTAACCTCCGGGATCACATGGCATCGTCAGATAGGGAGGGGGATGTCATAAACACATAGGCGAAGAACTGTAGTATTTTTGGTAACGTGTAGATTGAGGCCCCGTCAATAGTGGCGAGAAATATGTAATGGGAGGTATGGTGAATGAACAGATATTTTTTCAGGAAAGCACTTTTAGCGTTCATGGCGGCAGTGCTGATTATGCTCTTTACATCAGGCACAAATGCAGTTTTTGCCGCGTCGAAGTTTTCCAATGAAGAGCTGGCATACATGCCGGCTGTAAAACTCATAGAACTGTTCCAAAAAGGCGAAACAACGCCCAGCGAGGTTTTGGAAGCGCAGATCAGCCGTGTAATGAAATACAATGGCGAATACAACGTATCGCGCAGGGACCTGGTAAACGAGCTGGATACGTTCAACGCCGGCAAGGTCAATGCCATCACCTTCGATAATTTTGAAGAGGCCAGAAAACTGGCAAAGGAGGCCGATGAACGCTATCGGAATGGCACTGCGCGCAGGCTTGAAGGGATTACCGTCGGCATCAAGGACGAGAATGAAGTCAAGGGATGGCGCGTCGATGCCGCATCCCTTATTCTGAAAGACCATGAGCCGTGCGCCGCTGACGGTGCCATGATTCAAAAACTCCGTAAAGAGGGCGCGATATTTGTTTTCCAGACGACGGTACCTGAGCAGTACCTCAGCCCCATGACCTGGTCGCGACTCTACGGCGTCAGCCGCAATCCGTGGAACCTCTACTACGGCACCGGCGGGTCGTCCGGCGGATCAGGCGCGGCGCTGGCCGCAGGCTTCTGCACGCTGGCCACCGGCTCTGACATGGGAGGCTCCATCCGCATTCCTTCTGCCATGAACGGACTGTATGGCTTCAAACCGCCCTTCGGCCGCGTAGCCACGTCGGACAACACCTACGAAACCTTGGGGCCCATGGCACGCACCTTTGCCGACATGGCGCTCATGCAGGATGTCATTGCCGGTCCAAGCCCGGAGGTCCATTCCTCAATTCGTCCCAAGCTGGACTACCCCCGGAAATATACTCCGATTAAGGGGCAGAAGGTCGCCGTCGCTTACTGCAGGAACTGGCTTCAGGGCGGTCTGAGCCGGGAATCCGACCATGCAATAGATACCGCAGTCGCGGCGCTGAAGAAAGCCGGAGCGCAGGTTGAACTGATAGAGCTCGACGTTGAAGCCGAAAGCTTCATGCCTACTTATTTCAAGGGACTCATGTCAACAAGCATGTACGTCATATTCAACGGTTTGGACGAGCATCGTGACCTGTTCAGCTCGTACGTGAAGAATCTGGAGGCGTATGCAGGCAATCTGACTCCACAGGATCAGGTTAATGCAGAAATGCTGTTGATGAAGCTGCACCGTGATGTTCAGCAGAAGGTTTTCGAGAAGGGCTGCATCGCCCTGATCATGCCCACGATGGCAACGCCCTATTTCCCTGCCGATCTTGAAGCGACACCGGATAAAACAGCCCAGGTAAAAGGGAAAATCTATCCCAGCACCAATCTTCTGCTGACACCGATTTGGAATCTTGCCAGCAGGTACCCGGTTGTGAATATGCCGGTGGAACTGTCCGAGAAAAATGTTCCCGTGGGTGTACAGATTGTCAGCAACACCTATGATGATCTGAATGCCTTCCGTGTGGCATACGCCCTGTCAAAAACCATTGATCCTCTTTATAGGGACGGGCGCTTCCCGGATTTCAGAAATGAAAAATAATACGATGGAGGAGATACCATGGACAGCTTAAAGAAAAACTTTAAACTTGTTTTTGCTGCGCTGATGGCTTTCAGTTTAGTCATTTGTGCTTCAGTAACACAGGCTGCTTCCTTCACAGCTCCGCAAAAGCTGGATAAGTACCTGTACTACATGGAATACACTGACTACGTGCCTGATCTCACGACGGGCGAACATGTCAAGACTGGCTTTGCGTGTTCATCAGTACGCAACGGAAACTTCTACGGCCGCAATCTTGATTTGGACTATGCCGACGTTCCCGAATTCGTAGTCAAGGTTGCTCCAAAGGAGTCTGAGGGACGTTATGCAAGTATAGGCATGGCGGCGATTCTCACGATAAAGTCCGATGAAGTTGCCAGGGTTCCGGAAGCTGAGTTCCTCGCGCTGCCAAATATGACCTTTGACGGCATCAATGAAAACGGCGTGGCGATGAACAGCAACGTCGTTCCTGCCGATGATCTGGATTTTGCTACATTGCAGTCAACCAATTACGGCAAACCGCGCATTCATGCTCTTGCTGTAGTCAGATATGTTCTTGACCACGCAGAGTCCGCCGCTCATGCTGTAGAGATGCTGAAGAATATGGACATTTACGGCGGTTATGGCCCCTGCGGGATTCACTGGATGCTCGCTGATGAGAAGGAAACCTATATCCTTGAATGTATAGACGGTGAACTTATTGTAAGAAACGACACCGACAACATCATGACAAATTTCTACATCAACTACGGCAGCTATTCAAATTACGCAAAACAGATAGCAAAGAAGGGGCAGAAGGTTGCGGGAAAAACCTACGAGAACTTCCCTGTTCTTACGCCTCATGCCTGTGGAGTTGAGCGTTACGCCATACTGAGGGAGCATTACGCAGAGGGCGGAGAGTCCGCAGAGGGAATGGCACGCCTGATGGAACGTGTGAAATACACTCAGACCTATGAGGCTGATACAAATCCAATCTGGTACACAGAGACCTGCGGCGGAGATCTGACAATCGACAGCGCGCCGATGGATTTCAAACAGGCTATTCAGTCCGGCATAGATACCTACAAGATGCACGACAGAAGCATTCAGCCGAATAACTTCTGGCAGACATGGCACACGGCGGTTTACGATTTAGCAAACAAGACACTTCGGTTGAACATTCAGGAGGATTATTCCAAGCACTACGACTTCAAGCTGGATTGAGAATATAAGGAGAATGATGTGCATGAAAACGAACCTCAAAAAGAAGCTTGCTCTTGCTTTGGCTGCCGGTCTTCTTGTGGGCAGCGTGGGCTATGCTTCACCTGCTTTGGCAGAGCGGGAAAGTCTGAATCAGATAGCTCTTTTGCAGTCCTTGGCTCAGGGATATTTTGGCGGCACGGTAACGGTGCGGGATATGCGCTCTCTCGGAGATGTTGGCATCGGTACCTTTGAGGGGCTGAACGGAGAAATGATTATGCTGGACGGCACGGTATATCAGGCTTTGGGCGACGGCCGTGTTGTGGTGGCTGATGACAGGACTGCTGTTCCCTATGCTACCGTTACGTATTTTGACGATGATATTCACGTCGGGATGAAGGACGTCAAGGATAAGGAGAGCTTTGAAAAGCTGTTGAACGCGGAAGTTAAAAAGTGCGGCGAAAACAGCTTTTACATGATAAAGCTGCATACGGAATTTTCTTCCATTCTCTTTCGCAGTGAGTACGGCAGCCGGAAGCCCTATCCTACGCTGGTAGAAGCCCTCAAAGGAAAGCAGACGGAATTTACGGCCCAAAATATCAAGGGAACTTTAGTTGGGCTGTACTGCCCGAATTATATGGGAGGACTTAATACACCCGGATGGCATTTCCATTTTATTTCCGATGACAGGCAGCAGGGCGGGCATATTCTGGAGCTGTCTCTGAAGGAAGGCACCGTGGAGCTTGATAAAACGGATAAATTCACTATGATACTCCATGATGATCCGGAGTTCCACCGGATGAATCTGGCAAAAGATATGAGTAAGGACATAAAGAGCGCGGAGCATGACACCCAGTCGGATATGAACAAATAGGACGGACAAAACACAGAAGAGAGCCTGCCGTAAATCAGAGATTTTCGTGATTTGTGGCAGGCTCCTTTTTTCTGCGGCTGCTTATTCTTCCTGCAGATGGAGAGGTCTGCATATTTCGTTAACCATACTAAAATTGTTGGTTGACAATATTGGCGGTGGGGCGTATCCTATGTGAACGAAGGGGGAGTTTACATGAAAAAATTAGAGTTAAGGGAAATGATTCTGTGTGCTTTGTTTGTTGCGTTGGTAGCTGCCGGAGCGTTTATACGTATTCCCGTCGGGTCTGATGTGTTCACTCTGCAGTTTATGTTTACCCTTTTGGCAGGACTGATTCTTGGCGGACGGCTTGGGGCTGTATCTGTTTTCGTTTATATACTGCTGGGGCTTATAGGTGTTCCTGTTTTTGCATCCGGCGGAGGACCGGGTTATATTCTTCAGCCGACCTTCGGGTATCTCATCGGATTTGTTGTTCAGGCGTGGTTCTGCGGATGGATGTCACGCCGTTCCGGAGAGTATTCGGCGAAACGTCTTTTGGCGGTCAATGTCGGAGGAATGGCGATTGTTTACCTTTTCGGTCTCAGCTGGTTTTATGTTATTTCAAATTTTGTGATTGATGCTCCGGTTTCTCTTTGGTGGGTTGTTTTGTACTGCGGTATTTTACAAGTGGTACCGGACTTTTTGCTTTGCACAGCTGCGGCGGGGATTGCCGTAAAATGCAGGCACGCCGGAGTTTGGGTAGAAAGTGCTCACTCCGATAGTTCATTTCAGGTAAAGGAAGCGTAAACAATGGGAAAAGGTATTTTTGTTACAGGAACAGGAACAGACGTGGGAAAGACCTATGTTACCGGGCTTATTGTAAAAAAGCTTAGGGACAGCGGACTGAATGCCGGCTACTATAAGGCAGCAATAAGCGGGGCTGAAAAAGGAAAGAATGGAGAGCTTTTGCCGGGAGATGCTCTTTATGTTAACGAAACCGCGGGTATCGGCGAAAAGACGGAAAATCTTGTTACCTATGTTTATCCCGAGGCTGTATCACCCCATCTGGCGGCAAAAATAAACAATGAACCTATAGATTTTGACAGGGTAGAGAGCGCGTTTCGGCGGGCTTTGGGAAAATATGATTACCTCACAATGGAGGGCAGCGGTGGAATTATATGCCCGTTGCGTTGGGATGAAAAACAGCATGTGATACTTGATGACCTTGTATCGAGGCTGGATTTGGGCGCTGTTGTGATTGCCGATGCGGGACTGGGCACGATAAATTCCGCGGTGCTAACCATAGAGCATCTGATGATGCGTCATATCCCGGTAAAAGGAGTCATACTCAACAGTTTCCATCCGGGGGATATGATGGAAGAGGATAATCGTGACATGATTGAAAAAATCACGGGCGTACCTGTTATTGCCGTTGTGAAAAAAGGCGATACCGAGCTTGATATTGATGCGGCTTTTCTTGCGGGATTATATGAAACACCGTTCAAAAAATAAATATTCGGGGGAATGAAGGTTATGTTGATGGATGAGCATTACGAAGAAAGAGATTTGAAATATATCTGGCATCCGGCAGCACAGATGAAGGATTATGAAGAACTGCCGCCGATTGTAGTGGCGCGTGGGCGCGGCGCATGGCTGTATGATGTTCACGGCAGGCGTTATTTGGATATTATAAGCTCGTGGTGGTGCAACCTTTTCGGGCACTGCAACCCTGTCATAAATAAGGCGGTTAAGGACCAGATTGACAAGCTGGAGCATGTTATTTTTGCGAATTTTTCGCACGAGCCTGCGGTGAAGCTCGTTGAAGCGCTGGCAACCATCGTTCCAAAGGGACTTTGTAAATTTCACTTCAACGATAACGGTTCCTCGGCGGTTGAAGCGGCACTCAAAATGTGCTTCCAGTATCATCTGCAGACAGGGCACCCTGAGAGACAGAAGTTCATGTGCCTTTCCGAGGGCTATCACGGAGAAACAATAGGCGCTCTTTCTGTAGGAAGCCTCGACCTGTACGCAAAAATGTATCAGCCAATGATGATGAAGAACATTCATGTGGAAGCACCTGACTGCTACCGCTGCCCGTTCGGGAAAGACAGGGACCATTGCAGCTGCGAATGCTTTGAACATGCGGAAAAAGCATTTGCCGAGCACGGTGAAGAAACCGCGGCAATCATTGTTGAACCGCTGCTTCAGGGAAGTGCGGGTATGCGGGTGTATCCGGCTCTCTACCTGAAGAAGCTCAGAGAACTGTGCGATAAAACGGGAGTGCTTCTTATAGCTGATGAAATAGCAACAGGCTTCGGCAGAACGGGAAGAATGTTTGCGTGTGATCATGCCGGAATAACACCGGACATCATGACTATATCCAAAGGACTCACCGGAGGGTATCTCCCTATGTCGGTTACAGTCACAACACAGGAAATTTATGATGCCTTCTATGCTGATTACAGTGAGGGGAAAGCTTTTGTGCACAGCCACACATACTCAGGAAATCCTCTTGCATGTGCCGCGGCCCTTGCCGTGCAGCACATTTTCAGGACACAGCCGATTTTTGAAAATATGGCGGTCAACTCCAAATGGCTGACAAAGAGAATGGAGGACGTCATAGGCTCGCATCCTAATGTCGGCGAAATCCGTCATATAGGGCTTATTCATGCTTTCGAGCTCGTAGCTGATAAGAAAACAAAGCAGCCTTTCGACGCGGCAAAACGTACAGGCTATGAGGTTTACCGTCATGCCCTTTCACATGGACTTTTGCTCCGCCCAATAGGAGATGTGCTGTACTTCAATCCGCCTCTGAACATAACGCAGCCGGAGCTTGATGAAGCACTGAGTCTCGCAAAAACGGCACTTGAGGAAGTGCTTCCGAATCGTTGAAATACACGAGTGCAGCTCCGGGCTTTTGTCCCTAAAGGCAAGAATAATGAAAATTCTTTTGCTGAAAAGATGAAACTTCCTCTCTAATATGATAGAATATAGTCAACCTAAAAAAGGACAGGAAGGGATTCATTTTTTCCTGGCGGAGAGAGGAATAGGTATGGAGAAGAAAGCCAAACGGCCATGCATGCTTATTGTAGATGATGTGGAAATCAACCGCACCATTTTGGAGGAATATTTCAAGGATGATTACGAAATACTCCATGCAGAAGACGGGCAGCAGGCACTCGATGTTATCGAAGAAAACAATATTGATATCATTCTTCTGGATCTTGTTATGCCTGTCATGGACGGTGTAGAGGTACTTACCCGTCTGAAGCAGAATTCACGCTTTGCGTCAATTCCTGTTGTTGCTACAACTGCCCGTAACGAGGTAGAAAGCGAAGCAAAGATGATGGAACTGGGGGCGGCTGACTTTATCACGAAGCCGTATCATCCTACGATTGTCCGCTGCCGTGTGCGTAATGTCATGGCGCGTCTTGAGAATGAATGGCGCAAGATTGAGCAGGCGGAGCAGAAGGTTCAGCTTTTGGAGCTCAGCCGTAAAATCGGCGAGGATCCGCTGACTCATCTCTATAACCGTGAGAAATTCTGCACGGCTGCGGCAGAGCTCATGCAGAAGAATTCCGATGTCAAATATGTCATTGTTTATCTCGACATAAGCCATTTCAAGGTTGTAAATGACCTCTGTGATATTGAGACGGGAAATCTTGTCCTCAAAACAGCCGGCGCGTGCTTTGCGCATTACACGAAAGACCGCGGAATCTGTGCGCGTCTTGAAGCAGACCATTTCGCAATCTGTATGCCTCTCGACGAGCTCAAGATGGACGAGTTGATCAGTGCCGTTGACGAAGATATGCAGATGCTTGTTCTTCCGCATACTATCCTGTTCTATGCAGGTGTTCTGCCTGTCGAAAATGTATTCCTCCCGGTAGACCAGATGTGTGACCGTGCGCATATGGCTTTAAGCACGGTAAAAGATAACTACCGTAAGCGCTATGCCTTCTACGATGACAAGATGCGCGAGCGCATGATGGATGAGCAGATGATTCTGCGCGAGATGGAGTATGCTATCGAGCAGAAGCAGTTTACCATCTATCTGCAGCCTATTTACAGCACGGTAAAACAGTGCGATACAAGTGCAGAGGCTCTTGTCCGTTGGACGCATCCGACGGAAGGAATGATTTCTCCGGACAGATTTATTCCGCTTTTTGAACGAAACGGTTTCATCGTTCGCCTTGACCATTACGTATGGGAAGAGGTCTGCCGTCTGCTTGCCGACGAGCGTGCCAAGCTCGGACGCGTTGTGCCGGTGTCCGTTAATGTCTCACGGCTTGATTTTTATGACGAAAACCTCTTGGATTTCTTCCTCGGTCTGATGAAGAAATATGACCTTGAGCCTTGGATGATCAAGCTTGAGGTTACAGAAAGCGCGTATACCGACAATCCGCAGCAGATTATGAAAACCATGAAGCGGTTCCAGGAGGCAGGCTTTAAGTTCCTCATGGACGATTTCGGAAGCGGGTATTCCTCTCTTTCCATGCTCCGAAATCTGCCGGTCAATATCCTGAAGATAGATATGAGATTCGTTCAGGAGATTGTAACTTCCTATCGTGCGGCGAAAATAATGGAGCACATTGTCCAGCTTGCCCATGATATCAAGATGGATGTCGTAATCGAGGGCGTTGAAACGAAAGAACAGGTCGAGTTCCTGCAGGATATCGGCTGTGATGAAATACAGGGATATTATTTCTCCCGGCCGCTGCCGCGCGACGAGTACCTGGAACGTCTTGCGGAGAGCCCCATTGTGGGAGAATCAACGGAGTTGTCTGAGGGTTGGTAAAAGCATTTCTGTTTGATATGGACGGCGTTCTGATTGACAGTGAGCCGATTCATACCCGTGTAAAACGGGACACACTTATACATTTCGGTCTGGACGCGGATATTGATTTTTCCGCGTATATGGGCCGAACGAGCCGTATTCTCTTTACCGACGCGATAGAGCGCGCCGGAAGACATGATCTTGAGCCTTCTATGTTGGCGGACTACAAGCATGAAAGGTATCTTGATATTTTGAAAAATGATGATGCTATTCAACCGATTGAAGGAGCGCGGGAGCTCCTTCTTCGTTTGTCAGAGGAGCAAATTCCAATGGCTTTGGCATCTTCATCTGCACGGCAGGTAATTGAGGCTGTGCTCGAAAAATTTGATTTCAATCACTTTTTTTCCTCGGTGCTGAGCGGGGCAGATCTTCCTGCAAGCAAGCCTGACCCTGCGGTTTACAGGATTTCAGCGGAAAGGCTTGGAAAGAACCCGGCTGAATGTGTGGTTCTTGAGGACGCTTCGTCGGGAATTGCCGCGGCGAAAGCTGCAGGTATGCGCTGCATAGCGTTCAAAAATCCGAATTCGGGAAAACAGGATTTATCGGATGCCGATTGGATTGTCCATAGTCTGAAGGAAATAGATATTACAGCGTTGTGAAAGCAGCGCTTTTTTCTTTTTGGGAGTATATATTTGAATACTGTTAAATTTGCGAAAGGAGAATTGCGATATGCTTGAAAAACTTAAAGAAGAGGTATGCCGCGCAAACTGCATGCTGCCTGAATACGGACTTGTAACCTTTACATGGGGGAATGTTTCCGGGATAGACAGGGAAAAGGGCCTCGTTGTCATAAAGCCTTCAGGGGTGGAGTACGATTCTCTGAAGCCGGAGGACATGGTCGTTGTCAGCCTTGCGGATGGAAGAGTAGTAGAGGGAAAGCTGCGCCCATCCTCTGACACGGACACACATCTTGCCTTATACCGTGCATGTGATGAAATCGGCGGAGTCGTCCATACTCATTCGAGATATGCTTCCTCCTGGGCACAGGCAAAACGCTCCATTCCTGCACTGGGAACGACTCACGCAGATGATTTTTACGGTGATATTCCGTGCACGCGTCCTATGACGGCAGAGGAAATAAAGGGAGCATACGAGGCGGAAACGGGAAAGGTTATTGTTGAAACCTTCGCGGGAAAAAATATGATGGAGATTCCTGCGGTGCTTGTGGCGTCGCACGGGCCTTTCGTTTGGGAAAAGGACGCTGTATCGGCTGTGAAAAAATCCGTGGTGCTTGAGGAGGTCGCACGAATGGCACTTTACGCGGAATCAATCGCGGGCGAAAAACTTTCAACGATGAATCAGGTACTCATGGACAGGCATTATCTGAGGAAGCACGGCAAAGATGCTTACTACGGGCAAAAATAAGGACGAGAAGAATTTTGTATACAATTCGAAATAATTTACTTTTGATGGTAAATTTTTTTGAAAATTCGGTAGACGAAAGAGAAAAAAACAGTTACAATTATTTTTGTATATTGCTTATAATGCGAAAAAACTGTACAGCATCTAATAGAGATGTAACTTGAGTTGAAAGATCAGACAGGGGGCAAATGTATGAACATTCATGAGTACCAAAGTAAGCAGATTCTGCGCGAATTTGGCGTAAAGGTTCCTAACGGCCAGGCTGCGTTCAGCCCGGAAGAGGCTGCACGTGTGGCAAAGGACATGAGTACGCCGGTTGTTGTTGTTAAAGCGCAGATTCATGCGGGCGGACGCGGCAAAGCCGGCGGCGTAAAGCTGGCTCACAATATTGACGAGGTCAAGCAGTACGCATCCGGTTTGCTTGGAAAAGTACTCGTTACGCATCAGACCGGCCCTGAGGGCAAACAGGTAAACCGTCTTTTGATTGAAGAAGGCTCGAATATCGAGAAGGAATACTATCTCAGCTTTGTAATCGACCGCAAAACTGCACAGATTGTCATGATGGGTTCCGAGGAAGGCGGCATGGAAATCGAGCAGGTAGCGGAGGAAAGCCCTGAAAAGATTTTCAAGGAATACATTGACCCGGTTGTGGGACTTATGCCTTTCCAGGCACGCCGTATGGCATTCCGTATGCATTTCAAGCCGGAGGTCATGAGCAAGGCTACCAAATTTATGGAAGGTCTTTACAATGTCTTCATTGCAAAAGACTGCTCGCTTGCAGAGATTAATCCTCTTGTTGTCACAAAAGAGAACGATATCATTGCGCTTGATGCCAAGCTGAATTTTGACGACAGTGCACTGTACCGCCACCCGGATGTTGAAGCTCTCCGCGACGAAACAGAGGAAGACCCGAAGGAGCGCGCAGCTGCAAAAGCGGCACTTTCCTATGTCAACCTCGGCGGCGACGTTGCCTGCATGGTTAACGGCGCAGGCCTGGCTATGGCAACAGTTGATATCATTAAATATTACGGCGGCGAGCCTGCAAACTTCCTTGATGTCGGAGGCGACTCCACTGTGGAGAAGATTGCAGAGGCATTCCGTATCATGCAGTCTGATGACCAGGTTCACAGTGTGTTTGTAAATATCTTTGGCGGAATCAACAAGTGCGATGTCATTGCGGCAGGTATTGTTGAAGCTGCAAAAATTGTAGGACTCCGCGTTCCGGTTGTTGCCCGTCTTGACGGCACGAACGTTGAAGAGGGCCGCAGAATTCTCAAAGAAGCAAATGTGCCGGGTGTCTATATGGCAGCTCGTATGGACGAAGGCGCAAAACGTGCGGTTGAGCTTGCGGCAGCAAAAAAATCCGAATTACGGATAAAGGCCTGAGGACGAAGGAGGAGTTCATTCATGGGAATTTTTGTAGGAAAAGACAGTAAGGTTGTTGTCCAGGGTATTACCGGAAAACAGGCTACATTCCATACACAGATTATGAAAGATTATGGCACGAACGTCGTTGCCGGTGTAACTCCGGGCAAAGCCGGTGAGGAGGTTCTCGGTATTCCCGTATTCAACACGGTAAGCGACGCAGTTGAAGCAACGGGCGCAAATGTATCGGTTATCTATGTACCGGCACGTTTTTCGGCTGATTCTATCATTGAGGCTGCTGATGCAGGTGTTGACCTTGTAGTATGCATCACGGAGCATATCCCTGTGCTTGATATGATTCGTGTCCGCCGTTACCTGAGAGACAAGAAAACGAAGCTTATCGGACCGAACTGCCCGGGTATTCTTACGGTAGATGAGTGCCGTCTCGGACTTCTGCCTACATACATTCATAAAAAAGGCCATGTTGGCGTCGTATCCCGCTCGGGAACGCTCACATACGAGGTTACATACCAGCTCACCATGGCAGGTATCGGTCAGACGACCTGTATCGGTATCGGCGGCGATCCGGTCAAGGGCATGGACTTCATTGACGTTCTCGAAGCCTTTAATGAAGATGATGAAACACTGGCTGTCATGATGATTGGCGAGATTGGCGGAACTGCGGAGGAAGAAGCCGCAGCATGGATTAAAGAAAACATGAAGAAACCTGTTGTAGGCTTTATCAGCGGACAGCAGGCGCCTCCGGGCAAACGTATGGGCCATGCCGGCGCGATTATTTCCGGCGGCAAGGGCACTGCAAAGGATAAAATCAAAGCATTGAACGCAGCCGGAATCGAAGTTGCAGATACTGTTGCTTCCATGGGCGAGCTTGCTGTTAAAGTTCTCAAGGAACATGGCATTTATGACAAGTGCCATACCTGCTGAATGACGATGAAAAAACCTGCTCTTTTCAGAGCAGGTTTTTCTTATGTCTTAAAGATTTCCTACGAATTTCTTAATTGACAAAAATTATAGGCTGTTTTACCATTTAGTATATATGCCTGTTTTCAGTTTCGTTTACAGATGGGCGCATCTATTAAAAAGTGGGAAGGGTTTTGAACATGTTTGGAATGAATATGGATATCGGCATTGACTTGGGTACAGCGAATGTATTGGTCTATGTTAAAAATAAAGGCATCGTTTTGAGAGAGCCGTCGGTTGTCGCTGTGGATAAAGACACGAACCAGATTCTCTCAATCGGGGAAGATGCAAAACGTATGCTGGGACGCACACCGGGAAATATCGTTGCAATCCGTCCTCTCCGTGAGGGTGTCATCGCTGACTACGATATTACGGAGAGTATGCTCCGCTATTTCATTGATAAGGTAATCGGACATCGTTTCGTTTTCCGTCCGCGCATTATGATTTGTGTTCCGACGGGCGTTACGATGGTTGAAAAACGTGCGGTACAGGAAGCTGCAGAGCAGGCAGGCGCACGCCGCACGCAGCTTATAGAAGAGCCTATGGCTGCTGCAATCGGTGCAGGACTTCCTGTTGACGACGCAAAAGGCTCCATGGTCGTAGATATCGGCGGCGGTACTACAGACGTCGCGGTAATCAGCCTTGGCGGCATTGTTACCAGCGCAAGCCTCCGTGTGGCAGGCGATAAATTTGATGAAGCGATTATCGAATACGTTCGCCGCACATTTAATATTATGATTGGTGAGCGCACCGCAGAGGAAATTAAAATCAAGATTGCGGCTGCATATCCTGAAGCGCGTCAGGCGCAGATGGAGGTACGCGGACGCGACCTGCTTTCGGGACTTCCGAAGAATATTACGATGACTACGGCTCAGGCAGCCGCAGCACTTGAAGCACAGGTTGGACGTATCGTTGACTGCGTGAAAAAGGTACTTGAGGATACGCCGCCGGAGCTTTCCGCGGATATTATGGACCACGGTATTGTCCTTACGGGCGGCGGTGCGATGCTTTACGGTCTTGACAAGCTCATCAAGCATTGCACAGGCATTCCGACAATGCTGGCAGAGGACCCGCTTTCCTGCGTGGCAGTCGGTACAGGAAAGGCTCTTGAATACGCGGATCATTTCAATGATACGCAGGAAACACCGAGCTTTTTCCATAAATGATAAAATGCTTTTTATAAAAAGCAGGATTTTCCTGTTAGAATGTCGAAATATATTCGTTACAAGATTCAAAATGAATGGGGTGGCATAAATGTGGCGAGGACTTTACACGGCAGCTACAGGTATGATTACTGAACAGAACCGTACGGCTGTTATAGCGAATAACCTGGCGAATGTTAATACGACAGGTTACAAGCGTGACCGCGCTATTGACGAAGAATTTAATCCGATGCTAATTCGCCGTATCAATGATACGAAAAAAATAGCGGTTACGGATTTCAAAGGTTTTTCTTTGGACCGCCGTGCGCCGATTGTCGGAACGCTCGGACTCGGCTCCTATACGGCTGAAATCGCAACGGATGCCTCTCAGGGCAACATGATGACCACGGGCAATTCGCTGGATCTTGCTATCTCCGGAAACGGATATTTCGAGGTTCAGACGCCGCAGGGCGTACGGTACACCCGAAACGGCAATTTTTACCGCCAGAAGGACGGTACCATTGTAACGTCGCTGGGGCAGCCGGTGCTTAATACCGGCGGCCGTCCGATTCAGATTCCCGAAGACGTTGTTGATGTCGTTATCGGCTCCAAGGGTGAAATCTACGGAAACGGCGATATGATTGCTCAGCTCGGTTTTGTTGAATTCAACGACCGCCGTGCCGTTTTGAAGCAGGGCGACAGCCTGTATTTCGCGCAGGAGGGAGCAAGACCTCAGGCAGCGACAGGAGAGATTTATCAGGGTGTTCTTGAACGTTCGAACTCCAACGTGGTAAATGAAATGGTCGAGCTCATAAATAATCACCGTATCTACGAGGCAAACTCCAAAGCCGTAGTGTCACAGGATACTTTACTGGACCATGCGGTCAATGATGTTGGACGTGTGTCCTAATATTTGAAAAATATTTAAGTTTACGGTGAAAAATATCGATATAACTATAGCGTTAAGTATCTATGTTTTTTATGATAGGAGCGAATGACTTATGATGAGAGCCCTTTGGTCCGCAGCGTCCGGTATGAAGACGCAGCAGGACAATATGGACGTTGTCGCGCACAACCTTGCTAACGTCAATACATACGGCGCGAAAAAGGTTCGCGCTGAGTTCCATGACCTTTTGTATCAGACACTGCGTCCGGCAGGAGGCAACAGCGGCCCGGATTCTCAGTATCCGACAGGTCTGCAGATTGGTCTTGGCGACCGCCTTGCAGCTACACAGCGTATCTTTACACAGGGAAATCTTCAGGCAACTGGCAACCCGACGGATATCGCTATCGAGGGTGAAGGCTTCTTCCGCGTAGAGATGCCGGACGGAACCATCGCATATACACGCGACGGCTCGTTCAAGCTTGATTCCAACCGCCGTCTTGTTACTACGGACGGATATCCGGAAGCTGATAACATTACTATCGACCAGAACGCTTCAAGTGATTCCATCACTATCTCCGGAACAGGTCTTGTTTCGGACGTTGTTGACGGTCAGACGAACGAAGTCGGACAGATTACTATTACTCGCTTTGTCAATCCGGCAGGTCTTACGGCAATCGGCAAAAACCTCTTCATTGAGACAGAGGCATCCGGTGAGCCGCTTGACGGCAATCCGGGCGAGGACGGCGCAGGTACGCTGGTACAGTCCGTTATAGAGATGTCCAACATACAGGTCGTTGAAGAAATGGTAAACATGATTGTTGCCCAGCGTGCATACGAGTCTGATGCAAAAGCTATCACGACTTCAGATTCCATGCTGGAGATTGCGAACGGATTGAAACGCTGATGCGTAAGCTGTTTTTTCTGGCTGTTTTTTTGTGGTGCGCTTTTTTTGCTCCGACGAATGCTTTTGCGTACGGTATGGAGCCGGCAGGCACCGATACCCAGACAATTTCTCAGGAACAGATGAAGGAACAGGCCGAGGCCTTTCTTACACAGTCGCTTGATGCGGCGGTGCTTGATGGGCGGTATGAAATCGAATGTGTTCATATACCCCGGCCGATGGAGATTCCACCCGGGGTTGTAAGCTTTCAAGTGCAGACCTCGGGTGGTTTGCGCTTTTGGGGCAATACCTCCGTGGAGATAACACCTGTAGTCGATGGTGTGCCTCACCGTACAATACGGTGCCATTACCGTATCCATCTCTACAATAGTATCGTTGTGGCGGCACGTCCGCTGCAGGCCGATACACCGCTGACAGCCTCTGATGTAAGGCTTGAGGAACGTGAGATTGGTACGAAGGGCAAGCGTTTTTATACGGAGATAGAGGACGTTTTAGGCAAGGTTGTTGCCCGACCGGTGAGTATAGGACGGGCTTTGGAACGCCCTATGATAAAATCCCGGGTTGTTTTGCAGCCGGGGGCGCTGGTAACGATTGTAGCTTCCGTCAACGGAGTCGAGGTAAAGATGGAGGGAACTACTCTCCAGCCCGGCCGTGAAGGAGATATTATAAGGGTAAGGAATAATTCGTCCCGCAAAATTCTGCGGGCGAAGGTAATAGATGAATCAACAGTTGAGGTCCTTTAAGTGCAAGAGGTGAGGATAGTATGATGAAGAAATGGCAAAAGACTGCAGCAGTGGGACTTTGCGCTTTTATGCTTTCCGCAGCGCCGGCGCAGGTATTTGCGCAGTCGCTTTGGGCAGACTCCCCCGGAGGTTCTGAAAGCATGTTCTTTGCGGACCGTAAAGCACGTAATGTCGGTGATATACTTACGATTGTTATAAGTGAGTCGGCATCAACCTCCATGGTAAAAGGCGGTTCCAATTCCAAGAGCGGCAGCACCAATCTGAATGCCGGTGTTGGTATTTTCGGATTTTTGGCAGCGGCCTCCGCAAGCGGCTCCGACAGCTGGAAAGCCAACGGAACGGCAACGGACGTAAACCGTGCTACAGGACGTGTTACCGTCACTGTAACCGATGTGCTTCCGAACGGCAATATGGTTGTCGAGGGAACGCAGTCCATCTGGAATAACAAAAACGAGCATAAGATTACACTTCGCGGAGTAGTCCGCCGTGATGATGTGACCTATGACAATACGGTGCCGTCAACACAGGTTGCCGATGCAACCATCAAATTCGACGGCAAGGGCCCAATCAACGCAAAACAGCGTCAGGGCATTTTGACACAGATATTTAATTTCCTGTTCTGACGGGCGGGGGTGCTTTTATGAAAAAAATTACGGCGCTGCTTTTGGCAGTACTGTGTATGTTCACATTCAGTACAGCGTTTGCCGAATCATCGGTAACGCGCATTAAGGATATAGCAAAGGTTCAGGGCGTCCGTTCCAACCAGCTTGTTGGCTACGGTATAGTTGTTGGTCTTAATGGCACGGGTGACTCCAATAAGACTCTGGAGACTCTGCAGTCCGTAACAAATATGCTCAGAAGCTTTGGTGTTACGATTAACCAGTCTTCACTTAAAACAAAGAACGTTGCTGCGGTTATGGTTACTGCAACGCTTCCTCCGTTTGTACGTGAGGGCGATACCATTGATATTACTGTTTCCTCCATGGGCGATGCCAAGAGCATTCAGGGTGGAACATTAATCCAGACTCCGCTTCAGGCCGGCAATGGACAGGTATATGCGGTAGCACAGGGGGCAGTTTCCACGGGCGGCTTTACTGCCGGAAACGGAGGCAACACCCGCCAGAAAAATTTCCCGACGGTCGGTACAACGCCGAACGGTGCTATTGTCGAGAAAACCGTTGAGGACGACCTCGGAAACAACGGAACGCTGTCCCTTTCGCTTGCACAGCCGGACTTTACAACTGCTGCACGTATCGCGCAGGCAATCAACATGCGTTTCGGAGGCGTAGCACGGGCTGCGAACCCGGGACGTATTGACCTCACTATTCCGCCGTTTTACCGCGGCAATGTGGTGGGCTTTGTGTCGAGCATAGAGGAGCTTCCTGTTACACCTGACAATATCGCGAAGGTTGTCGTAAACGAACGTACCGGAACGATTGTTATGGGCGGTGACGTATCCGTAGACAGCATTGCGGTTACGCAGGGAGGCATTTCCATCAGCATCACGAAAGAGGTTGATGCAACACAGCCGCCTCCGTTCAGCTATGGCAGCACAATTGTCACGAAGAATACTGACGTCGAGGTAGAGGAAGAAAAGGCAAACACCATTGTTCTTCCGGCAACGGCAGATGTTTCGGATATAGTCGGTGCTCTCAACGCAGTTGGGGCAACACCGCGTGATGTTATCTCGATTCTCCAGGCAATCAAGGCTTCGGGTGCTCTGCACGCTGACCTTGAGATTATCTGAGGTGTTTCATTATGATAGATCCAATAGCAGGTCTTGGCGCAGGAACTCCGCATGCGCAATACGGAAGAAGTGCTTTTGAAACGGCGCGTACAGATGCCGAGGCAAAGCATTTCGAGGCGGCTCTCCGCGAGGCACAGCAAAAGGCAGAAGCGGCAAAGCCGGCAGGCGTTGCTCAAAATGTCAATGCCAACGCCATGAGCCTTGACGAGCAAAAGCGTCTCCGTGATGCGTGTGAGGGCTTTGAGGCCATGTTCCTTTCGCTCATGTATAAGGAAATGCGCAAAACTGTTCCCAAGAATGAGCTTTTCGGTGACGACAATGCTGAAGAAATATGGCATTCCATGCTTGATACGGCACTCATGGAAAACGCTGCAAAAGCGGGCGGTGTCGGTCTTGCGGATATGATGTATCAGCAGCTTTCGCAGCCGGTTCTTTCGGCAGAGGCTGTAAAGAATCTGATGCAGCAGAAGAAATAACAAAAGATATGGGGGACGCAGGCTGCTTGCATGCGTCCTCTTCATTTTGCGGTTTTTTTCATATTACACGGCTAGACTGAAGTCTAGATTAACAAGGAGAGGAAGATACTGTTGGAATCAGCAAAAAGAATAATGAACCGCGCGGCTGTGCTGTGCGTGCTTCTTATGTTCATAATCCAGACAGCGGCTTTGGCTGCGGCAAAACCGGCCCTGTCAAATATCCGATTCGGAAGCGGTACCGAGAGAGACCGTATTGTCTTTGATTTCGGGAGCACCGGCTTCCCGCAATATGATGTCAAAACGGAGCAGGGAGGACTGCGCGTTGTACTGACCTTTGCAAATCTTACCGACGCGATGAAAACAAAGCCTCAGGTAAAGAGCAGCCTCATACGCAAGGTAACATTCCAAAATACAGATAAGGGAATAGCTGTACTCATTGATTTAACGGAGCCTGCGGATTATGATGTTAAGGCTCTTAAAAATCCGGCCCGCGTCTATATTAATTTCAGCAAGGAGTATGAAAAAGAAGACACACGACAGCCGGCACCGGGATTAAATTTAACGACCTATCGGCGAAAGGACGGACGGGGGCTTCTGACCGCGTACCTTTTGGATGTAGATACGAAGCAGTATAAGCTGGTACCGGTGCTCGCCAACGGAGAGATTCGTGGACGCGATACCGTAAGCGGCATGTCTGACCGTGTGAACGCGGCTGCTGCAGTAAATGCGAACTACTTCGCTCAAAGCGGTGAAATACTCGGTACCATGCGCATAAACGGAACAGTGGTGGGAACAACATACTTTACCCGCAGCGCCCTCGGCATCCGCCCAAGCGGAGCGGCTTTTGTTGCGCCTGTATACTATGACGGAAAGGTAACAATAGGAAACGTCACTCAGCAGGTATCCGGAGTAAACGCGGAACGCGGAGAGAACGGACTCGTAATTTACAACAGCTATTACAGCGCTACTACGGGGACGAATCAATTCGGAAAAGAATATATCGTCCGAAATGGACGAGTTGCCGATATACGGCAGAGCAATTCACCTATACCGAAGAACGGTTATGTCATTTCCGTACACGGAACATCGAAAAACGCATTCTCGAAGGTCCGTATAGGAGATACTGTAACACTTACTGAGGATCTGGGCGCACAGTGGGCAAACGTGCCGATAATCTTCGGTGCCGGTCCGACACTGGTGAGCAACGGTAAAGTCAACGTAACAGATGAGAGTTTTCCGTCGGATATAACAAAAGGCAGAGCGCCGAGAACAGGCGCGGCAATAATGAAGAACGGGCATATGCTGCTGGCTGTGGTAGACGGCAGACAGGCTTCAAGCATAGGCTGCACACTTGACGAATTTGCAGAGCTTCTGGTAAAATTCGGAGCTCAGGAAGCAATCAACTTTGACGGCGGCGGCTCAAGTGAAATGGTTCTCGGAGGACAGATACTGAACAGTCCCTCGGACGGAACAGAGCGCAAAGTAGGAAGCGCGCTGGCGGTACTGAAAAAATAAAAGAGAAGCTGATTTTGCTTAAAATACTAAGGTTTTCTATATAGCAAAACTGAAGTTAAGGCTGTATAATAAAGAAAGTAATTTATAACCGGGATGGATAACAATGCGAAGAATCTATCTGGCGGCGGCATTATTCCTTTTGACTGCGGTGGGAGCGGTGGTCTGGCATTTTACACCGGTTCCAGTAAACGCTGCAATAGGCGGGAAAGTGACGTGGGTGATTCCCGAAGGCAGTGAAGTGCAGGAAGGAACCGAGCTTGTGCGTATTTCCGCCCTTTCAGGAGGAGAGATTGCTGCCGCGCGTTCAAAATTTGACGGGGTGGTAAGTGAGACCTGTGTCAAAAAAGGCGATGATATCGCTGCCGGTGTTGTCGTTGCACGTATAGATAAAAAATAAATGGGGTGTATTTATTGTATAAGTCGTTGAAACGGGCGCTGGCGGCTATTTCTTTATCGGTGCCTTTGTGGGTTGGGGCATCGAGTGTATATGCTATGCCTGATATTATGCCTCTGCAGGAGGTTGCGGAAGGAATGCAGGGCACACTCTACACTGTGGTAGACAGCAGCGGAGAGCTCAGAAGCTTTTCGCTTGAGGTGCTCGGAGTCATGCGCTCTGGCCGCGGTACCATGCCGTATATTCTTGCGCGCAGCGACGGTCCTTTTGCCGATACGGACGGCGGTCTGATGCAGGGCATGAGCGGAAGCCCCGTATACGTTGACGGGCTTTTGATTGGCGCGGCATCCGCCACCGTAAGCAACATGGATCCGCACACATTCCTTATTACCCCGATTGAGGAAATGCTCCCTATCTGGGATATGCCGGACAAAAAGAACAAGACACGCGTAAAGGTCATTGATATAAAGAAAGCGGCCGAAGAACGCGAGAAAATAGAAAAAGAGCTGGCGGAAAAGGATAAGAAAAAAGCTGAGGCAGAAGCCGCAAAGAGCGAAAACGGGGACGACAAAAAAACAGAGACCTCAGATGCTTCTGCGGCAAAGTCCGAAAACATAAAGAAACCTGAAACGGAAAAGAAATATCCCTCGGCAGGAAAAGAGCCGGTCTATAAGGGAAGCCTTATGGTAAGCGGATTCGGTGAGGGAAGCCTTGCCATGCTTCAGAAAGGGCTTGGAAATATCGGATTTAAGGCAGAATCCTTCGGCGGTATTACCTCAGGAGGCGCTACGACAAAATACGGCGCGGTGCTTGAGCCGGGAGAGGCTGTCGGCGCGGCAGTCATGTACGGGGACTTTGCTGTTGCCGCAACAGGCACTGTCACAGCTGTAGACGGCAGACGTGTCCTGGGCTTCGGACATCCGTTCCTTCACCGCGGCAACGTGAACTATTTCATGACAGACGCGACGATACTTGGCATGGTAAACGGTGTCAGCGACGGAATGAAGTTTGCAAACACTGACCATATCATCGGACGCATAAGCCAGGACCGCGGAGCAGGTATCTCCGGCGAAATCGGTATATTCCCGTCTGTTGTTCCTGTTCGCATCAATGTAAAAGATGAGACTCTTGGACGTGATGAGAACTACACCGCGACTATGGCCTATGATGAAGATTTCCTGCCGGTACTTTCGCCGGCGGTTTCCTATGCGGCTTTGGGCCGTACAGTTGACACAACGGGCGAGAGTACGGTGGAGGTGCATTTCTCCGTCCGTACAAATGCCGTGGCTGACGGAAAAGTAGAGCGCACAAATATGTTTTACGGCGCGGCTGATGTAGGGCAGGCCGCTTTCGGTGAGCTGGGACAGGCAATGAGCCTTATCTGCAGCGATAAAGAAAAAGAAGCAGATGTCCTTGATATCAACGTAGATATTTCCTCTGCGGCAGAACGCCGCACGGCTTCGCTTGTATCCGCAATCCCGGACCGTCCTGAGGTGCGCCCGGGAGATACCGTGAACTTTAAGATAACTATGAAGCCTTACCGTGCAGAAAAGTTGACGGTAACAGTTCCGTTTACTGTTCCGAAGGCACAGCGCGAAGGAGCACTTCATCTTGATATACATGGCGGCGGACTCGTATCTGTAGAGCAGCTTTTGGCGGCAATGCAGGGACAGGGAACTGTCACCGCAGATGATAATGATGTCACCACAGAGGACCAGCTGAAAAATCTTATGGAAACCCCTGCAAACAATGAAATCATTATTGAGCCGGGCTCCACACCTGTAATGTCCGAAAAAGAGCAGCAGAAAGCAATCAAGGAAGCAATACGGGCTCAGGAAGAAGCGGAAAAGAATCCGGACGCTGCGAAAGAACCGCAGAAACCGCCTATGGGCAGGCTGTCGACGAAGTATGTAATCGACAATGTCATTCATGCTATGGTGAACGTGTCCAAGGACGCGCCGGAGCCTGAGAAGAAGCCCGTAGAGTTCAAGCTGGATGATATACTGAAAAAAGCAGGACTGTCGAAGAGTGAGAAAAAAGCAGATGTAAAAGATAGTTCCAAAGCAGAGGCAAATGCCGGGGTAAAGAACGATGCAAAAGCGGCAGACCCTGTCGAAACAGCGGCTGAAGAAGCTAAAGAAAACACGGAAGCTGCTGTGAAGGCAGAAGAAAAGGCTGATGCTTCGGAGAAAAAGGCAGAAGAAAAGCCTGATGAAAAGGCAGGAGATAAATCTGCTGAGACTGCTGTAGAAAAAGGTGCTGAGAAAACATCTGCTTCTGCAAAAGAAGAAGCTAAAGGGTAATATTTACGGGGCTGTGAAAATCACAGCCCTATTTTTATTCTGTTGATCTGAAGATAATGTTGCGCAAACGCTGGCAGAAGAAGTTTTGCCTGTGGCAAAACTTGAACAAATGCGTTATAATAAATCAAATAATGTTTCGAGGGAGGCGTTTTGTTTGGAAAGGAAATTGAAGATCCTTATTACAGATGATTCACAGCTTCTGCGGAAAAAACTGCGTGCTGAGCTTGAAGGGCTGGGCTGTGAGGTTATAGAAGCAGAGAACGGAAAAGAAGCTGTTATGAAAGACCTCCAGGAAAAGCCGGACGGTATTTTCCTTGATATTGTTATGCCGGAAGTTGGTGGAATCGAAGCACTTCAGGCAATTCGGGAGGTGAACCCGGAGATGCCGGTCATTATGCTTTCTTCGGCCGGAACGCCGCAGAAGCTGATGGAAACCTTAAAGATGGGAGCGCTTGATTTTATCCAGAAGCCATATACGTCTGAACAGATAAAGAAGGCACTGGCTGCAATCCGAAAGAAGGCTGAGTAAGATGAATAGCGGGTATTTTGCACAGTATCTTCTGAATGAAGGCAAAATCACACAGACAGATATTTTTGAATTGCTTAAAAATGCTGCCGAGAATAAAGCGGATACTCCGATTACAGCTCTTCGAAAGGGTATGCTGTCCGCAGAGCAGATAGCGTCCATAAAAGGTGATGCTTCGGGCGAAGGATTCCTGCGTGAAGCAGGAAAGAACGGGCTGCTCAGCGCGGTGCAGATGGAGGAGCTCCGTTCGGCCGTGCGTGATGAGGATCTGGCTTTCGCACAGGTTCTTCTTGACAGGAAGCTGATAACCTTTGCGGAGCTTGCAGATTTGTTCAAGGCGTACGATGCTCTTGAGGTTTCACCGATACGGACTGTTGTGAAAAAGAGAGCTTTGGAGACGGGGCTTGAGATGGAAGCCGACCGTTACGCAGCATTCAGTGAGCTTTTCATTCATTCGCTGAAGCGTTTTATGGATACGACAGTCGTGGTGAATACGTGCGAGCCTATTCATGAGTCAGCGGAGCTTTCACATATTGTTTCCCAGCGTCTTTTGGGCGGGGTATCAATGGTGACGGGCGTCTATGCAAAGGACGAGGTTTTCCTTGAGATGGCGCGCAGGTACAGTCATGAGGATATTCAGAGTGTAGATGCTCTGGCGGTTGACTGCATCTGCGAGTTTTTGAACGTGGTCAACGGACTTTTTGCGGTTGATGCCGCAAGAGACGATATGGAGATTGACCTGGATATGCCGAGGGTAAGTGAAAATTCCGTGCCTGAGGGGAATTTCCAGCTTGTGCTGGTGGTTGATACGGGCTTCGGAGAGTTTGCTCTCGTTCTTGCGGGAGATGAGTTTGCGCTCCGCAGCTGATGTTTTCGGTTTGATGTTTACGGCAGGCTTCGTGCCTGCCGTTTTTGATTGGTAAAATAAATTCGTTGACAAGCTGATTGGAGTATGATACTATACGTTAGGTTAGGTGCAGAGCGCGCCTGACTATGTTTAAGCGGCTTATGCCGCTTAGCCCCAACCGCACAGCGAGGTTCCCAAAACGGTTATTCCGTACCGAAGTTGGCGAGTAAACAAACGGGAGGTGTAAGAAATATGTATGCTATCAGCCAAACAGGCGGCAAGCAGTACAAGGTTGCTGAAGGCGAAGTTATCTACGTTGAGAAGCTGGACGCTGAGGCAGGCGACGCTGTAACGTTCGACGAAGTTCTCGCAGTCGTAGCAGACGGCGATGTTAAAGTCGGCAAGCCGGTCGTTGAGGGTGCGAAGGTCACGGGCAAGGTAGAGGCTCAGGGCAAGGAAAAGAAGATTCTTGTCTTCAAGTACAAGGCTAAGAGCAACTATCGCCGTCGTCAGGGTCATCGTCAGCCGTACACGAAGGTCGTTATCGAGAAGATCGAGGCTTAATCGCCTATGATCAACATAGACGTTTTTCGCAACAAGGACGGGAAGATATCCGAGTACCGTGTCTACGGCCACAGCGGCACGGCAGAACGGGGAAGGGATATCGTCTGTGCGGGCATTTCGAGTCTGGCACAGACCGCTCTTCTGGGATTAGGCGAGCATTTGCATCGGGATATGGACTATTCAGTCAATCCGAGTGGTGACTTGCACATGAAGCTCAGGGGCGAGCCCGATGATCTCACACAAGCAGTACTTGAGACGATGCATTTAGGATTCGCGGCGATTCACGAAGCGAATCCGGATGCCGTCCGAATCATGGTTCACAGGAGGTGAAACAGCATGATGTTCAAATTTGATTTACAGTTATTTGCACATAAAAAAGGTGTCAGCAGCACGCGTAACGGCCGTGACAGTGAGGCAAAGCGCCTTGGCGTTAAGGAGCAGGCCGGTACTATGGTAACGGCAGGCAGCATTCTTGTTCGTCAGAGAGGCACGCATTTCCACCCGGGTCACAATGTTGGCATCGGCGGTGACGACACGCTGTTCGCAAAGGTGGCAGGCAAGGTCGCTTTCGAGCGTAAGGGCCGCTACAACCGTCAGGTCAGTGTTTACACGGCAGACGAAGCTTAATCAAATGATACAGGTACCTGCGTCCTCGGGCGC
>NZ_CDXDFU010000184.1:0-2884 GCF_978017985.1 Schwartzia sp. (in: firmicutes)
CTCTCCCTCTTTTGTCAGAACCCTTTCGCGGTCTGCATCAGATGGCTCCTCCGGCATGTGCTCCTCGTTTATTTCCCGTATTTCTACACGGGCAAAGGGAGTAAGTCGTTTCATAAACTCCGCTATGCCCTGCGTAAGATATTTTTCCTTCAGCTTTCCCGCCGCAACTACAGTAATCTTCACTTTACTGCTCCGGTGCTGCGTCCAGCGTTACATCTACATTGAATGTATCATCTCCGCGAGTTATTTTGACCGAAACGGTATCACCCACATTATGGCTGGTAACAGCCGAGCGAAGCTCGCCAACCGTATTCGTCTTTTCTCCGCCTACTTCAAGAATGATATCGCCGCGCTGGATTCCTGCACGTCCCGCAGGTCCCTGCAGGGTAACATTCTGCACGTAAACGCCCGCATCAACATTGAGCTGATAGCCTGCGCGTGCCGCAGTCATTTTATCGAACACACCGACGCCGAGATACGGGCGGATTACCCTGCCGTGCTCCATGATCTGGTCAACGACCTCGCGTACTGTGTTGATAGGAATAGAAAATCCCATGCCCTCAACACCGTTCGCAGCTATTTTCGCGCTGTTGATTCCGATTACAAGTCCGTCAGCATTGGCCAGCGCGCCGCCGGAATTGCCCGGGCTGATTGCGGCGTCGGTCTGAATGAGCTTCAGCTGACGCTCTCCGCCCATGGAAAGCGTACGGTTCAGCGCACTGATTACGCCCACCGTTACACTGCCCTGAAATTCAAGTCCCATAGGATTTCCGATTGCGATTGCAGGCTCTCCGACGACGATTTCATCAGAGTTGCCAAATGAAGCCGTAGGAAGGTCGCTTTCATCAATCTTTACTACCGCTATATCCGTGAGCTCATCCGCACCGATGAGTTTTCCTTTTACACTGCGTCCGTCAGAAAGGGATACGAGTATCTCGCGGGCTCCTTCAATGACGTGATTATTTGTGACGATATAGCCGTCGCTGCGGAAGATAACACCCGAGCCGACACCCTGCTCTACCTGCACCTGATTGTTAAACCAGTCACGGGCAACAGCCTTATTTGTTATACCAACGACAGCAGGACCTACAGATTTGGCTACGCGCACTGCCGGAGTATTCCGCGCATCCGAAAGATTTCCTGAGCCTGTTGAAACCGCCGGGCGCGAGGTCTCAGGAATACCGTTTCCCGATGAAGGCAATGCGCTGAGGCCCGAGCATCCGCTCAAAAGCACGGCTCCCGTAACCGCCATTCCCATGAGAGCGCCTGTCGTATATTTTTTCCAATCCTTCATAACGAATTTCACATTTATCCCTCCCGATAAATAATTACATCCAAACGTCCATATCATTCTGCCGCGCTACTGTGATATCCATGGACAGGGAATCCGCTCCCTGTTCCTTTAATACACGTTCCACAGTTTCCCGCGCAAGCTCCGGACGGTTGTTTTCTTCGCTGAGATGTGCAAGGAATATCTTTTTAGGGCGTTTTCTCATATGTACAAGTGCCCATGCGGCATCCTCATTTGCCAGATGTCCGCGGTTTCCCAGAATACGCTGCTTAAGCGGCCACGGATATGAGCCTCTCTTAAGCATGCCAGGGTCATGATTGGTTTCCAGCACAAGCATATCAGAACCTTCGATAGCTGCCTGAACGGAAGACGTTATAAAACCTAAATCCGTTGCCAGCGTGCATTTTGCCTGTCCTGCGGAAAAGCTGTAGCCTACAGGATCCACCGCGTCATGCAGTGTAGAAAACGCCTGCACCGTCACAGAACCTATTCTCATGTTATCGTGAATGACTCCCAGACGGTCAGCAGGAAGCTCATCTTTTTTCGGCAACGCCGAAAGAGTACCCGGTCTCGTGTATACCCTCGCCTGTGTTGCACGCATCAAAGGACCGAGTCCCTTTATATGGTCGGTGTGCTCATGTGTCAGAAAAACTGCTGACAGCATGTCAGGTGTCACACCGATTTCCTTAAGACTTTTCATCACACGGCGTACACCTATACCGGCATCAACCAGCATGTGAACGCCTTCCATTTCAATATAGACAGAATTTCCCTTGCTGCCGCTTCCGAGTACAGCTGTCTGCATAACCTGCGGTTCCCCTCCAAAAGACAGTTTCCTTTCCGTCATGATAGAAAAGCTGTCTGTAAATAAAATGAAACTTACTCAGAGGGGTTTTACCTCTCTGAGTTCAGTTGAATTTATCCAGCACTCCTTGGCATCGGGCAAACGGTAAAATCAACGCTTGTGCTTTCTGAAACCTGCATCTTCTCCAATAAAGCGTCCGATAGCCTTGATACGTGTTTCCATACATGTACGACAGTGCGCCGGAGTATCAAGCACACAAGCCTTTCCGGGATAAAGCGCGTATTTCTCCCGGGCTTCCCCTTCTGTTACATTCGGCATCACTACATTTGCACCGGAACGAAGAATAAGCTCTCTGCCCTTATGCGGAAGGAGCGTTTCCATAGCTGTAGTTGCAGGAATATTTGCCTCAGGCAGAAGAAGGCGTATTGCAGAAACCATGCGTCGTGTAATCCCTATATCTCCTATTGGCACGTCCCCGAGAGGTGTTTCAGGATTTGGAATCAACGGGCCGATTCCCACCATATCCGCGTCTATACTCTTGAAAAAAAGTATATCCCGTGCCAGAGACTCAACGCTCTGCCCCGGAAGTCCGATGAGGCATCCCGTTCCCACTTCATATCCCAGGTCCTTTATATCGTTTATGCAGCGGCAGCGCTCATCGAAGGACATACCCGGGTCAAGCCTTTCATAAAGCTCCCTGTCGGTTGTCTCTATGCGGATGAGAAATCTGTCAGCTCCCGCTTCACGAAAAGCAGCATATTCTTCACGGCTGCGTTCGCCTATTGAAA
>NZ_CDXDFU010000185.1:0-10903 GCF_978017985.1 Schwartzia sp. (in: firmicutes)
CGCATGCGCAGTGTCCGATTGTTACATAATCTCCGATGATGCACGGATTGTCATCAGCAACATGAAGACATGTGAGATCCTGCACGTTGGAGCATTCACCTACGGAAATATAGTTAACATCGCCACGGGCAACGACTCCCGGCCAAAGGCTGGAATGTTTTCCTACACGGACATCCCCCGAAAGGAATACCTGAGGAGCGACAAAAGCTTCATCATGAATCTGGGGGGTTATTCCCTGAAACGCGTTGTTTTTAAGTGTATACATAGCTCATACCTCCTGCTATTTATATTGTTTATCTTTTGTATCTTTATTATAACTATTATTTAGAGGAAATCAAATCTGCCCTTTTACCCGTCTATAATATCGTCCTTGGAGAATGCTCCCGGAAGCAGTTCCTTCAACGTGCTTATCTCCGTTTCACCGCTCACATTGTGCATAATTATTTTTGATACACCAAATTCCGCAAGAACCTGACGGCATGAGCCGCATGGACGTGTCGGCTCAGGCGTATCAGCCACAACTGCTATAGCATCAAAATCACGCTCTCCTGCAGATACAGCCTTATAAACCGCTGTCCTTTCCGCACATACCGTCATAGGAAATGAGCTGTTCTCTATATTGCAGCCGCCGAATATTTTGCCGTCCTTCGTACGCAGGGCGGCACCTACCGCAAAATGCGAATACGGTACATATGCAAATTCACGCACGCGCTTCGCTTCATCAATCAAAGCCTGATCTTCTTCTGTCATTCTGATACCCTCCCTTTTATGCAAATATTTCCACCGTATCTTTTTCAACACGGGCCAAAACCTCCGGCAAAAGAACAGGCTTTTTGTCGGACCATGAAACGGCAGTGTCCAGTGTTTCCTTAGCAGATATAAGCCGTGCGGCATCATTCGTATAAAGAGTCATATAAGTTTCTCCTTTTTTTACGAAATCGCCGGGCTTTTTATGGAGATATATCCCCGCTGCCATATCAAGAGTATCGCCGAGCTTTTCACGCCCTGCGCCGAGCTTCATGGAAGCGATGCCGACCATTTCCGCATTCAACGAGCTTAAGTATGCGTCCTTTTCAGCCTTCAGCTCTTCAGTTACTGAAGCCTTCGGCAGAAGCCCGGTGTTCTCCAGCACGGAAACATCTCCGCCCTGTGCCTTTGTCATGTCCATCAGTTTTTTATACGCACTGCCGTCCTGCAGGGATTCCTCCGCCATTTTCCTGCATTCCGAAAGCTCTCCTTTTCCGCAAAGATAAAGCATATTCGCAGCAAGCGCGATGCATGTTTTGCGGAGGTCCTCAGGACCTTTCCCCTTCAAAACCTCTACAGCTTCCTTTACCTCAATAGCGTTCCCCACGGCTTTTCCAAGGGGCGCGTTCATGTTCGTTATGAGGGCAACAGTCCTTTTCCCTGCCCTCTCTCCTATGTCCACCATAGTTTTCGCCAGCTCCACGGCTTCTTCCTTTGTTTTCATAAAGGCACCGCTGCCAACCGTTACATCAAGCAAAATCGCGTCTGTTCCCGCAGCCAGCTTCTTGCTCATTATTGAAGAAGCAATCAGTGGAATACAGTCAACACTTCCCGTTACATCACGGAGCGCATATATTTTCTTATCTGCGGGGGCAAGCTCCGTCGACTGCCCAATAACGGAAATACCGTATTTCCTTACACACTCTCTGAATTTCGTCTCCTCAATCTCAGTACGAAATCCGGGAATAGATTCCAGCTTGTCTATTGTGCCGCCGGTATGTCCCAATCCCCGTCCGCTCATTTTTGCAACGACTCCGCCACGGGAAGCGACAATGGGGGCGGCAATCAGCGTAGTCTTGTCTCCCACGCCTCCGGTACTATGCTTATCCACTTTAACACCGGGGATATCCGAAAGGTCTGCCGTTTCACCCGAGTGAAGCATAGCATCTGTAAGAGACGATGTTTCTTTGGAGTTCATTCCCCGAAACCATACCGCCATAAGCCATGCGGACATCTGCTCTGCCGGAATTTCTCCCTTTGTAAAACCGTTGACTACGAATTTTATTTCCTCATCAGACATAACGCCGCCGCGTTGTTTCTTTACGATGAGGTCATACATGCGCATAACGCCGGCCTCCTTTTCAGTCCTTGATTTTCTGCCAGAAGCTTGTACCCGGCGTTTTGAGCTTTTCTCCGAAAATCTCCGCCGCTGTGGCCGCAATATCCGCAAAGGTCGGGCGCGTACCAAGGTTTACGCCCTTTCTGATTCCCGCTCCGTATACGAGAAGCGGTACATATTCACGGGTATGGTCAGAGCCCGGCGCTCCCGGATCACAGCCATGGTCCGCGGTAATCATAAGGACATCGTCCTCCTTCATGCGTTCCATAAACGTACCGAGCTGCTTATCAAAAACCGCCGTCGCACGGGCATAGCCGTCTATATCCCTGCGATGTCCGTATTTCATATCGAAATCCACGAGGTTGGTGAAGCAAAGTCCCGTGAAGTCCTCGTCCAGGGTTGCAATAGTTTTCTCCATGCCATCCTCGTTGCCGTCCATAGGTATATGGCGTCCGATTCCTTTTCCCGCAAAGATATCGCGAATCTTTCCCACACCGATAGTCGCGAGACCTGCCCGTGCAAGTACATCCATCATGGTGTCGGCAGGAGGAACAAGAGAGTAATCATGACGTCCGGAGGTTCGTGTATAATCGGGCCATGTCCCGACAAATGGACGCGCGATAACACGGCCTACCGCCCAGGGGCCCTGCATTATTTCACGGGCTTTTTGACATACCTCGTAAAGCTCGGGCTCTGAAAGCACGCTGTTATGCGCCGCTATCTGAAGAACGCTGTCTGCCGAAGTATAAACGATAAGCGCCCCTGTCTCTATATGCTCTCTGCCATAATCGTGAATTACCTGTGTTCCCGAATATGGTTTGTTGCAGAGCACCTTTCTTCCGAAAGCCTTTTCCAGCTTTTCAATACATTCAGGGGGAAAACCGTCGGGGAAAACAGGCATAGCCTGCTTGGACACGATACCCGCTATTTCCCAGTGCCCCGTGGTGGTGTCCTTTCCTCTGGACATTTCCTGAAGGCGCGCAAAGGAACCCGTCGGATGCTCAACACGCATTCCCACGTCCACTCCTTCAATGTTAAAAAGCCCCATATGCGCCATATGCGGAGCCGAAAATTCCTTTGAATGAATTATGGACTGCAGAGTATGGCATTCTCCATCACCAAAATCCGCAGCATCAGGCTCAGCCCCGATTCCGAAGCTGTCCAGGACAATTATGTAGAGCCGTTTTGTTTTTACTGACATAATCTCATTCCTCCTTTGCTTTTTTGCGTGCGAAATACTCACGGTCAAGCATTGCGAGTATCACGAGATTCTCATACTTTCCGTTTACAAACATGGTCTCGCGGAGCAGAGCCTCACGCTGAAGCCCCATTGCCTCATACACATGAAGGGCGCGTGCATTGTAATCCTTGCAGTCGAGCCAGCCGCGATGGAACTTCATATCCTCAAAGGACCATTCCTGCAGAAGCTCCATTGCCTCATGTCCGTAGCCCTTTCCTTTTGCATCAATTATGACTTTGCGCCACTCCACCTCGTGGTCGGGATTATTAAGATTTCCTATCATGAGAAAGCCCACAGCCGCTCCCGTGTTCTTTTCCTCCACAATGAAATGCACCATTGACTCACTGTCCAATCCCCGTTCATGCACTTCGCGTGACTCCGGAAGAATGAACTGTACATTTTCAGGACGGTTTTCCGCTTCCATTATATAATCAAGGTCTTTCAGTTCTGCAACACGCAGACGAAGCCTCTTTCCTTCTTTCACTATCTTTGACAAATCATTCGCCTCCTGCATACCCTCTCCTGTTTAATTTAGACAAAAACGTGAAAATTCCTGCCTGCTCTTTTTCATTTTACACAGATATATTACAATATAAACATAGAAATTAAATGAAATTATTCTGCTGTTTTCAGGCATTTAAGGGGGAACTGACGTTGACAGATCCTATTTTCGGGCTCTATATCGACTGGCAGCTAGTCAAGGACGCTTTGCTGCTGCCGGCTGTTATTCTCGGCCTTTCCATCATTATCGGCTTTGCGCTGAACTCTTTTTTGAAGCACTATATCAACACCCATCTGGATATTCCACAGGACAGCATACTGGCTTTTTTCCTCGCTGCCATCAAGGGACTTCCGCGTCTTTGGTGCTTCGGTATCGGTGTTTACTGGACCATCCGCACGCTGAACCTGCCTGAACCTGTTGAGCAGCTTCTTTCCTACGCGCTTTTTGCTATCATCGTATTCTCCATTACAAGGGTAGCCGCCCGCGTGGCAGAGCACTTCGTACAGGTTCATACGAAGGGGCTTACAAGTACCAACTCATCAAGCACACTTCTTTCAAACTTTATCAATCTCATCGTATACAGCTTCGGTATCGTTACCATACTCGGATATTTTGGAATATCCATAGCCCCGATTCTTACCGCTCTCGGTGTCGGCGGTCTTGCTGTTGCACTCGGCCTGCAGGACTCTCTTTCAAATCTGTTCTCCGGACTTCATCTGATACTTTCCAATCAGGTACGCATAGGTGACCATATATGTCTCGCATCCGGCGAATCAGGCGAGGTCAAAGATATACGCTGGAGATATACGATTCTCCGAACAGTAACAAACAACACCATCATCGTGCCGAACAAAAATATCGCCGCAGCGATTCTCACAAACTACGACACCCCAAGTCCCCATCTTGCAGTTGTCATTCCTGTTGGCGTAGACTACGGCAGCGATCTTGACCGTGTAGAGGAAGTGACTCTTGAGGTTGCCCGCGCCGTCATGCTTGAAATTGTTGACGGCTACCGTACGGGAGAGATTGAAGACCCCAAGGTTTTCTTTCACACCTTCGGCGATTCATCAATAAACTTTAACGTCATCCTTCACGCGAAGCAGCTGGCGAACCAAAATCTTTTGAAGCACCGCTTCATAAAAGAGCTCACAAAACGCTACCGCGAGGAAGGCATCGTCATTCCGTATCCGATCCGGACAATCATACGGGACAAATAATTTTGAAATCCGTGCGGTTTTTCCATCGCACGGATTTTTCTTTTCTGTTGATTTGTACGCAATTTTTTCGTACAAACGCTCTATGAAAATTTTTTATTTTAACAGCAGGATAAAATAAATAAGGGCCTTTTTTCCCTTTCTTTTTCCACAATTAAAAAAGGTTATACACATACCGGCCTGTGTATAAAGTGGATAACTCTTCCTTACCCCTTGACTTTTCCTATATATACGCCATTTCATAATTATGCAAAATTTTGCATCAATGTGGATAACTTCACATACCATAACACCCATATATTGGCCCTCCATTGACGCTATCTACTAGATATTGTATAATCCAATCAGATTGAATACAAACGAAAGCGGCGAGGGGCCGTTTAAGATAGGGGCGAACTTTATTGACCAAGATCAAACAGATCCGCAAGCGAAACGGAGACGTTGTTGTATTCGATGAGGAGAAGATTACCAACGCCATTCGCAAGGCAAACATGGAGTCTACGGACCACACATTTACCAAGAGAGAGCTCACGGCTTTGACAAAGGCTGTTATCGAGCAGGTCTCTGATAAGGAAATTCCGGGCGTCGAGTATATTCAGGATGCTGTTGAGCGTGCGCTCATCAAGAAGAATTACGCATCGACTGCCAAAGCATACATTCTTTACCGTGCGGCACATACGCGTATCCGCGAGGCTGAGGTTGACCTCATGGATATCTATGATGAGCTGACCTACAAGAACGCAAAGGATGCCGACCTCAAACGTGAGAACGCGAACATTGACGCTGATACGGCAATGGGCACGATGCTCAAATACGGCTCCGAGGGTTCGAAGTACTTCATTACGCACCGTATCCTTCCTAAGGATATTGCTGCTGCACATCTGAACGGTGATATTCATATCCATGATATGGACTTCTATATGCTCACGGAAACCTGCTGCCAGATTGACCTTTTGAAGCTTTTCAAGGACGGCTTCTCCACAGGTCACGGCTGCCTCCGCGAACCGAACGATATCCGTTCCTATGCGGCTCTCGGCTGTATCGCAATTCAGGCGAACCAGAACGAGATGCACGGCGGACAGTCGATTCCTAACTTCGACTACTCCATGGCACCGGGTGTAAGAAAGACATTCCGCAAGCAGTATTTCGCGCATCTCGCCGAATATTTCTGCGCGATGATGGATATGTCGCTCGAAGATGCAAATCTTCTCGCGAAGGAAATCAAAAACAGCGTTTCACTCGACATCACACTGAGCAATGTCGACGCATACAAACAGAAGCTCATGGAATTCCTGCCGGCACATCAGGCGCAGCACGGCTACCAGCCAATCAGCGCAGAGCGTGCGGCACAGGCTCATGATTTTGCCGTAAAAACGGCAATAGCTTCTACTGACCATGCTACATATCAGGCTATGGAGGCATTCATCCACAATCTTAACACGATGAATTCCCGTGCAGGCGCGCAGGTTCCGTTCAGCTCCGTAAACTACGGTACAGATACCTCGCCGGAAGCACGTATGGTCATGAAAAACCTGCTTAAGGCTACGGTTTCCGGTCTCGGTGAAGGCGAAACGCCTATCTTCCCTGTTCAGATTTTCAAGGTCAAGGAAGGCGTCAACTACAATCCGGGCGACCCGAACTACGATATTTTCCAGGAAGCTATCAAGACAAGCGCAAAGCGTCTTTTCCCGAATTTCAGCTTCCTTGATGCGCCGTTTAATAAGCAGTACTACCGCGCCGGAGACTACAACTCCGAGGTTGCGTACATGGGCTGCCGCACACGTGTCATGGGCAATGTCTATGACCCGAACCGCGAAGTCACCTGCGGACGAGGCAATCTGAGCTTCACCAGCGTAAACCTGCCCCGTCTCGCAATCGAAGCAAAGGGCAATCTTGAAGAGTTCTACAAGGGACTCGATGAAATGACGGACCTTATTATCCGTCAGCTCCTGCACCGTTTCAAGGTACAGTGCTCAAAGAAATGCCGCAACTACCCGTTCCTCATGGGGCAGGGTGTTTGGATTGATTCCGAGAAGCTCGGACCTGATGATTCCGTTGCCGAGATTTTGAAGCACGGAACTCTTACCATGGGCTTCATCGGTCTTGCAGAATGTCTTAAGGCACTTATCGGCAAGCATCACGGCGAATCCGACAAAGCTCAGCGTCTCGGTCTTTCCATCGTCGGTCATATGCGCAAGCGTATGGACGAGGAATCCAAGCGCACGGGCCTTAACTTTGGTCTTATTGCCACCCCTGCGGAAGGTCTTTCCGGACGTTTCCTCCGTATCGACCGCCAGCGCTATGGCAATATCGAGGGTGTTACGGACAAGGCTTACTACACGAACAGCTTCCATGTTCCTGTATATTTCCCGATTTCGGCTGCAAAGAAAATACAGCTGGAGGGACCGTACCACAACCTCACAAATGCCGGTCACATCAGCTATGTTGAGATGGACGGCGACCCTTCGAAGAACCTCAAGGCATTCGAAGCAATTATCCGCTGTATGCATGACAACGGCATCGGCTACGGCTCTGTAAATCACCCTGTAGACCGTGATCCTGTCTGCGGCTACAACGGAATCATCGACAATGTCTGCCCGCGCTGCGGAAGAAGCGCCGAGGAGCATCGTCATCATATTGTCATTCCGCGTGCTTCATGCTGCGATGATTGATACGAAATAAAAATGAAAGGAAGGATTCTCATGAACGTAAACGGAATTGAAGTTACCATCAAGGACATCGACGATATCTCTGAGAAGGAAATTCTCTCCTACATGAACTACATTGAGGAGCAGAATATCGGAGAAACGCTCGCATCGCTTGAAATCACAGGCGCACCGGACGGAAATGTTGCGCTGGACTACACGCTCCGCCCGCAGGAATTTGAGCGTATCCGCCGCATCACGGGGTATCTCGTCGGAACAATCGACCGCTGGAATAACGCTAAACGTGCCGAAGAGCATGACCGCGTTAAACACAGCCTCATGCACTAATCTATTTTATTTGTTTTATTTTATCCCTCTCCCTCTCTATAGTATAGGCGAAGGATTTTGAAGACCGTGACGGACTTCGACACATCCGGCGCGCAAAGGCCTTTCCCAGCCGTGGAAAGGCCTTCTTTTTAGAGTTGGGAGACTGCTTCACTTGGAGGAACCTACTATGCTTTTACGCATCGCCGGTCTCGTCGATGATTCGGTCGTAGACGGAGACGGCTACAGGTATACAATCTTTACGCAGGGCTGCCCCCATCACTGCCTCGAGTGTCATAATCCCGAAACATGGGACCCCGAGGGCGGGCGCAGCGAAAGCACGGACAAAATCCTTGAGGAAATTCTTCAAAATCCGCTGCTGCAGGGTGTCACCTTCAGCGGAGGCGAGCCTTTTCTTCAGCCTGCTCCTCTCGCTGCTCTTGCAAAGGAGCTTCACGCTCACGGACTTGATGTCTGGAGCTACACAGGATATACATACGAAAAGCTTTGTGAGTCCAAGGACCCCGCAGTGCATGCCCTTCTTGACGAGCTTGATGTTCTGGTGGACGGTCCTTTCGTGCTGGCTCAGCGCGACCTTACCCTGAAATTCCGCGGCTCAAAAAACCAGCGGGTTATCGACTTGAACGCCACACGCCGTGAAGGTCATATCGTTCTCAAATATACGGACTGATTTTGCAGACATGTACGGATATGCTAAAATGAAACCACCGTACAAAAGGAGGTGTGCTGAATGCTGCCATTGCAGTCAATCGTATTTGCGGGCATTGTACTGCTGATTTTTATCGCTTATCGGCTCTGCCCTAATAGAAAAATTTTTGCCATTTTCACATTCATTATGCTGGCGGCGTCCGGCGCCCTGATTTTTTACCATGCCCAGCCATCCGCCCCTGAACCGCTCACCCCCGAGGAACGTGCCGAGCGGACCGCGCAGCAGGAGCTGGTCGTAGACTGGTTTTTATCCTATCAGACATATCTTGAACGCCTTGACCATAACTGGCAGCAGTATCACCGCATACTGTCTGATTTTGATGCTGATGTAATAAGCATACAGACCGCACACGACCGCCTTTCGGCCCTTGAAAAAAACTCCCGCATTCTCGTTGCGGAGGCCGAAAAGCTCGAACCTCCGGGAGACTTGAAGGAAGCGAACTACGACCTGGCAGCCTCCATATTCATCAAGGTCAAAGACTATGCAAAGGCCCAGCACCATGCCATAGAAATGACCGCACAGGCCGCGTTGCCTGAAAATCAGCCCTCTGATGTTCAGGAGGAACAGTCCCGCCGACTTCGCGAAACCATGATACGTGAATCACCTGCAGGGCTTTTCACAGGCGCGGAGATTGCCGCCCTAAGAGACCATGTGGAAATCCAGGAATAAAAAGGAGCACTCATGATACGCACCATCACAGAGGGAAGCATCGCGGAATATACCGTCCAGCGCTCCCGCTTCATTGCCTGTACCGCCCCGGTAAAAACCGAGGAAGAAGCGCAGGCTTTTCTTGCGGCACAAAAAAAGAAATACTATGATGCACGCCATCACTGCTCCGCGTGGATTCTGGGAAATGACGCGTCAAAGCAGAAATCCTCCGATGACGGAGAACCAAGCGGAACCGCAGGCGCGCCAATACTTGATATCTTAAAGCACGGCGGCTTTACTGATTCCATAATCGTCGTCACCAGATATTTCGGCGGAATAAAGCTTGGCACCGGCGGACTTACCAGAGCCTACGGTCATGCCGCACAGCTTGGAATAGAAGCCGCAAAAACGGCGAAAGTCATGACCATGGAACGTGTCATTGTACGAATAGCATATCCGCTTCTTGGAGCGGTAGAAAACGAACTGCGACAAAGCGGAATACGCATAGAGGACTCTGCCTACGCGGAAGATGTAACGCTTACACTTCTGCTCACAGAAGAACAGCGCTCCCCTTTCCGCCAAAAGCTCGCCGACCTCACAGCAGGACAGGCAGTGCTTACAGAAGACGGAATGCAGGAGGTACTCCTGCCGGAATAAAAAAAGCATGATACAGGAAAACCCTGTATCATGCTTTTTTATTCCTTTTTCTCTTCAAGCGCATTTCCCAGCGTGTGCCATGAAAGCACGGCGCATTTTACGCGGGCAGGAAGATTTGAGATGTTTTTGAGGGCTATGGCATCCCCAAGGTCCTCAAGCTCATCATCATCGGTGATATCACCCTTTATCATGCCGAGGAACATTTCTGAAAGACGTTTGGCCTCGTCCACGGATTCTCCTTTGATGAGGTCAATCATCATTGAGGTGGATGCCTGGGATATGGCACAGCCGACTCCGGTAAAGGAAGCGTCCTTTACGATTCCGTTCTCCACCTCAAGCTCCAGCGTGATTTCATCGCCGCAGCTTGGATTGCGTCCTTTAAGCGTTACCGTCGGTGAGGCGAGATGATGCCTGTTCTCGGGATTTCTGCTTTCCTCCGCGATGAGCTCCGTATAGATATTCTCAAGACTCAAGGTGCATGACCTCCCTTACCTTTTTGAGTGCTTCAACCCAGCGGTCTATATCTTCTCTCGTATTATAGAAATAGAAGCTTGCGCGGCAGGTCGCGTTCTGTCCAAGATATTTCATCAGAGGCTGAGCGCAGTGATGTCCTGCACGGACGGCAACTCCCTCCGCGTCAAGAATCGTCGCAACATCATGGGGGTGGACGTCCTTTACATTGAAGGTAATGATTCCGGTCTTATTATCACGCTTCGTATCGCAGCCGAAAAGCTCGATACACGGCAGCTCCCGGAGCTGCGGCAGAGCGTAGTCAACCAAATCCTGTTCACTCGCCGTAATGCGTACAAAGGTGAGCTTTTCGAGATAATCAACAGCTGCCGTAAGTCCCGCGGCAC